>JANMFA010000379.1:0-9717 GCA_031377545.1 Hyphomicrobiales bacterium
GTCTTTATCCAGAATCTGGCCCGATCCACCGATGACCGGTTCTTTGTCCGGACATTGATGGACCTAGCCAATCATCTGGGCGTGCAGACGGTTGCGGAATGGGTGCAGGACGAGGAAACAGCGAACATCCTGGCGGAATGGGGCGTCACGTTCCTGCAGGGGGAATTCTGCGGTCTGGCGACAGTCAACGGCGAAGCCACAGCGCATGAACCGCTGCTTCGGGCGGGTTGAGACAAAGCCCTTCAGAACATAAAAAAGCCCCGGTTTCCCGGGGCTTTCTTGTCTCAGTCACCAGTCCGGATCACTCTTTGTTGCCGAAGAGCGACAGGAGCATCTGGAACATGTTGATGAAGTTGAGGTACAGCGACAGCGCGCCCATGACGGAAGCCTTGCCGGCCATCGTCGCGTCACCTGCCACATAGTAGTACTCTTCCTTCAGGCGCTGGGTGTCGTAGGCCGTCAGACCTGCGAAGATCAGCACGCCGATCACGTTGATGGCGAACTGCAGGGCAGGCGCCTTCATGAAGATCTGCACGACGCTGGCGATGATCAGGCCGAGAAGGCCCATCATCAGGAACTTGCCCATGCCGGACAGATCCTTCTTCGTGGTGTAACCGATCAGGCTGAGCGCCCCGAAGGTTGCGGCCGTGATGAAGAACACCTGGCCGACCGAGCCAAGCTTGTAGATCAGGAAGATCGAGCCCATGGACAGGCCCATGACAGCTGCGAAAGCCCAGAAAGTGCCGAGTACCGCCGTGTAGCTCATGCGGTCAAAGCGCCAGGACAGGACGAGAATGAAGGCCAGCGGGGCCAGCATGATCACCCACTTCAGCGGGCTGGTATAGAGCAGTGCACCAAACGATGTCAGGTAGCGGCTTTCACCGGCCAGACGTATGGCCGCACCTTGCGCATTGCGCGCGGCGGAGCCCACATCGCCGGTCATCGCCAGCATGGCGACGCCGATTGCGACCAGCGCCGTGATGGCGAGGCCGATCGACATGTGGTTGTAGATCCCCAGCATATAGGACCGGAGGCCCTGATCGATGGCGAGCTGTTGGGTGCCAGCAACGCCAGAGCCAGGCTGGCTGTAGGCATTGGGTTCGTAATTGGACATAGGAAAACCTCTCCTTGGCCGCATGGGCCGCTTTTCCAAGCATCTCGGATAATTCACACCGATTGCGGCGGAATATGGGACAAGCGCGCAAATTTAACAAGGGGGCATCGTGCCGATAGCGTTAAGATTGCAGAGTTGGTGAAAATAACACAAGTAACGAACGTATAATGTTGACGGGACGTTTCCGCATCTCCTGAGGTTAAGACCTAGAGTTCGCGCAAGTATGGCGCAGGTTTTTGACCAAGAATACGCCATGTTCCCATCAGTCCAAGTATAACAGTGACAAGAAGCGCCACTGTAATCGACGTTGCTGCAACTGACCAATCCATCACGAAGGGCAGCCGCATGACATTGGTAATGATGCCGTAGGATGCGGCAATTCCGGCGACAAGTCCGAACCCGGCCGTGATCAGCCCGAGAATGCCATATTCCAACAGGTAGGCCAGAAACAGCTGACGGCGGGTGGCACCCAGCGTTTTCATCACGACAGCATCCTTGATTCGGGCGGCTCGGCCAGAGGCCAGCGCGCCGGCCAGCACCAGAATGCTTGAAATCAGGGCCACGCCACTGGCTCCACGCATGGCCATCGTCAGTTGCCCAACCAGTTCGCTGGCAGCCTGCAGCACATCCCTGACCCGGACGGAGGACACCGCAGGGAATGCCAGAGCGACATCGCGGGCAAGCTTTGCTTCGCGCGCGCTGTCCGCCGCCTGGCCGAAGGACAGCGTCGCCAGATGTGTATGCGGCGCGCCTGCAAAGGCGCTGGGCGAGAACACCATAACGAAATTGATGCCGACCGAGCGCCATTCAACCTGCCGGATGCTGGCGAGCTGCGCCGTGATGTTGCGCCCCAGGACATTCACGGTGATTTCATCGCCGACCTTGAGGTCCAGACCGACCGCGATGTCGCGCGTCATGGAGACAAGCGGCTGCCCACGGTAGCCTTCTGGCCACCATTCACCCGAGATGATCCGGCTGTTGGTGGGCACCTTCTCGGAATAGGTGATGCCCCGGTCGCCTTCCAGAACCCAGGCTGCATTCTCGCTGGCGCGGTAGGATTCGGCTGGTATGCCTTTCACTGCGACGATGCGTCCGCGCATCATCGGCACGCGGTCGATGCTTACGTCGGCTCCAGCTGTCTTGAGGAAGGCGTCGAACCGTTCGGTTTCCGCATTGGGAATGTCGACGAAGAAGAAGCTTGGTGCTTTTTCCGGCAATGTCGCAGTGAGCGCATAGCGCAAGTTGGTGTCGATCAGCCCGAGTGCCACGAGCAGTGTCAGACCAAGCCCCAGCGACAGCGTGACCGACGGCGTGAGTGCTCCAGGCCTGTGGATGTTCGCAAGCGCAAGCCTTGCCTCGGCACGGCGCGGGCGCGGCAGCCTGCGGGCGATGTCCATGACGGCCAATCCCACGAAGCGCAGGAGGGCGAAGGCGGTCGCCGCCGACGCCACATAGATCATCGCGATCCGCCGATCCCACGAGAAGGCGATGGCCATCCCTACAAGGGCGGTGACGGACAGGACAGTCAAAACGATGTAGCGCAGGCGTGGCAGGCGCGTATCGTGATCGATGGCATCGCGGAACAAGCCGGACACCGGCACGTCATGGGCACGCCCGAGCGGCCAGACCGAAAATGCCAATGTCGTCAGAAAGCCGTAGGCGATGCCGCGCGCGAGCTCCGAAGGATAGAGCGACAGCGACAGTGGCAAGGGAAGGAGATGTCCGAAGAGCGACAGCAACAGCGAGGGAATCGCCGCACCGAACGCAAGGCCGATGAGTGATCCCGCCAACGCCAGCAGCAGCACTTCGGTCAGCGTCAGCGCGAAGACAAATCCGCCGGTTGCGCCCAGGCTTTTCAGCGTTGCCAGATCCGGTCGCTTGCGGTCGACGAACCCCTGCGTGGCGTTGGCGACGCCCACCCCGCCCACCATCAGCGCGGTCAGGCCGATCAGCGTCAGGAACTGCGTAAACCGGTCGATCTGCCGCGAAAACTGTGGCGATGCGTTCATGCGGCTGCGCACGTCCCAGCCTGCTTCGGGAAACGTCGCTTTGGCGTCAGCGATAACGGCCTGAACGGCGCTTTCCTCGGCGGCACCGGGCAGCGTGATGCGATAGCTCCAGCGCACAAGGCTGCCGGGCTGCAGCAGTCCTGAGGCGCGCAGGCCCGCCTCCGACAGCAGCAGGCGTGGGCCGAATCCGACGCCGCCCGCCAGCTTGTCCGGCTCGCTCACCAGTTCCGCCCGCAGCGCGAAGCGACGCTCGCCGACCGTAACGACGTCTCCAGCCTTCAGGTTGAGGCGCGCGAACAGCAGCGGATCAGCGACTGCACCGAAGACACCGTCCCGTTCCGCCAGCAGTTCATTGATCGGCAGATCGGGCGACAGAACCGCCTTGCCGTGCATCGGCCAGGCCTGATCGACGGATTTTCCCTCGACGAGCACCGAGTTGCCGTCTGCCGCACGCACCATGGCCCGGAGATACGCGACGGGTGCGACCTGCCCCTGTGCATCCAGCCACTGGCGCTCGGTGGCGCTGGCTTCGCGCTGCAGGGTCACGAACGCGGCATCCGCGCCAAGGATCACCCTGCCCTCGCGGGCAAGACTGTCGGTCAGGCCACGTGAAACAGCTGCCACCGCGGTAATCGCCGCAACGCCGATGGCGATGCAGGCGATGAAGATACCGAAGCCGCGGATGCCGCCACGCAGGTCACGAAAGGCAAAACGGAGGATCTGGCTGATGGTGCTTGATGCGGTCATGTTCACGCCGCTACGCCATCCGCTTCGATCAGGCCGGACCGGATGCGCACCATCCGGTCGCATTTGCGGGCAAGATTCAGGTCATGTGTTACCAGCACCAGCGTCGCGCCGCGCTCTGTCTTCAGCTTGAACAGCAGGTCGACGATCTGTCCACCAGTACCCTCGTCGAGATTGCCAGTCGGCTCGTCAGCCACCAGGATGGCGGGATCGGGCGCGAGTGCACGGGCCAGCGCCACGCGTTGCTGCTCGCCACCCGAGAGCTGCCCGGGATAGTGCGAGAGCCGGTGGCCAAGGCCCACGGATTCGAGTTCCTTGCGCGCGCGATCAAACGCATCGTCGATTCCGCCCAGCTCCAGGGGAACCGCAACGTTCTCCAGTGCGGTCATGGTGGGAATGAGGTGGAAAGACTGGAAAACGATGCCGATGCGGCGGCCCCTGAATCGGGCAAGGCCGTCTTCGTTGAGCACGCTGAGATCCTGCCCGTCGATCACAACACGGCCCTGATCGGCCCTTTCGAGGCCGGCAAGCGTCATCAGCAACGTCGACTTGCCCGAGCCCGATGGGCCAACAAGGCCGACAGCCTCGCCCTTGGGAATGGCGAGATTGATGCCTTTCAGGATATGCACCCGCGACGGTCCATGGCCGAGGCTGAGATGGACATTGTCCAGCACGATGGCAGGATGGCTGGTACGATCAAGCATGAAAAGGCTTTGCCCATGGAGTTGAGGATGCGACGGCACCCTTGCGAAACAGCGGATTGAGTCCGAGATAAGACGGCGATGGACAAATTTAAACAGACACGGCGCTTTTGCCTCATGCTTTCGACCCTGATGGTTGCGCAAGCCTTTGTGCCCAAGGTCTCGGCCCAGCAACGGCCGGTACGCATCGCAGCCTTTGGTGACAGCCTTTCGGCTGGCTACAATCTTCCGGCGCGAGCGGCGTTTCCCGCCGTTCTGGAGCGGGCACTGAAGGCCGATGGCCTTGCCGTGACGGTCGAGAATGCCGCAGTCTCCGGCGATACGGCAACAGCGGGCAAGGACCGGCTCGACTGGTCCATCGCCGATGGCACCGACCTCGTGATCGTCGAGCTTGGCGCCAATGACGCGCTGCGCGGCATTGATCCGAAGATTGCCGAAGCGGCGCTGGATGCCATCCTGACCAGGCTCAAGGAGCGCAGGATGGCGGTTGTTCTGGCCGGTATGCTTGCCCCGCCCAACAACGGGCCGGATTATGCCAAAGCCTTCAATGGCATGTATGCCCGCCTCGCTGAAAAGCATGGCGTGGCGCTCTATCCGTTCTTCCTTGATGGCGTTGCGGGCAATCCGCGCCTCAATCTTCCCGATGGAATTCATCCGACGGCGGAAGGCGTGGAGGAGATCGTGAAGCGCATTCTGCCAACAGTGGCCGCTGCAGTGAAAAAGCTTTCCGCGCCCTGATGTGCCCGCTATAGGCGAGGCCGATCCCTCCCCTTCCCGGACATTCCCATGAAATACCGCAAACTCGGCCGCACTGACCTTGATGTCAGCCTCATCTGCCTTGGCACCATGACATGGGGGCAGCAGAACACGGAGGCCGAGGGGCATGAGCAGATGGACTACGCGCTCGATCAGGGTGTGAACTTCTGGGATACGGCCGAACTTTACTCGATCCCGCCGACGCGGGAGACATCCGGCTCGACCGAACGTGTGATCGGGAGCTGGTTCAAATCCCGCGGCAAGCGCGACAAGGTGATCCTGGCCTCCAAGGTGGTCGGCAGGACCGACATGACATGGTTCCGTGATGGTGGAGCGCTCGGTCGCCTGAGCAAGGCGCATATCACGGAGGCGGTGGACAAGAGCCTGCAGCGCCTGCAGACCGACTACATCGATCTCTTCCAGCTGCATTGGCCGGATCGTCCGATCGTCTGGGGTTCCAACCCTACGGTGTACCAGCATCAGCAGGCAGATGACGAGATTCCGATCGAGACAACACTCGCGGCTCTGAACGATCTCGTGCAGGCAGGGAAGATCAGGCACATCGGACTATCGAACGAAAGCGCCTGGGGGACGATGACGTTCCTCAAGCACGCCGAGGTCAAGGGCCTCGCCCGCATTGCATCGGTGCAGAACGCCTATAATCTCATCAACCGCACGAATGAGACGGCGATGGCCGAGATCTTCATGCGAGAAGATGTTGGCCTGCTGGCCTATTCGCCGCTGGCGCAAGGCTTTCTCACCGGAAAGTACCTCGACGGCGCATTGCCGTCTGGCACGCGCAAGACGTTGTTCAACCGCAGCCAGCGCTACGAAAAGCCCGGCTCTGAGGCGGCCGTGCGGGCCTATGTCGACCTCGCCCGGGAATTTGGCATTGATCCGGCACAGATGGCGCTGGCTTTCGTGAATTCACGGCCATTCCTGGGTGCCAACATCATCGGCGCGACGTCGATGGCGCATCTGCGGAGCAACATCGCCTCCATCGATGTCGTCATCACGCCGGAATTGGAAGCGCGGATCAACGCGATCCATCAGGTGCACATGAACCCTGCGCCTTGACTGGCTTTGTGTTGCTTCACGGCAACGCCGCCAGTCAAACGTCCTCCGTCATGACAGCGACATGACGGTTGCGTATTGAAATCGTTAACCGGTGTTCACTAATCTCGTCTAAGGCGTCGTGGGCGGGACCTCGCTGCGCCAGAAGCAGAGGAACTGAACCGCCGGATTACCCGGCAAAGAGGGAATCAAGCCACTGTTGAACGCTTCCCATGTGAAATCGGCTCGCTCCATGCCGTTTCCCCCGTCCGCCCTTCGCATCGAAGCGGCCCGGACGGACGCCCTTCAGCTCATCATGGGCGTCCTTGAGGACGCCAAGGCTGAAGACGCCACCGCGATCGACCTCGCGGGCAAGACCTCACTCGCCGACCATATGGTGATCGCCTCCGGGCGCTCGGACCGCCATGTCGGTGCCATCGCGGAGCAGATCATGTCGCGTCTCAAGGACGAAGGATATGGCACCGCGAAGGTCGAGGGCATGCCCTTGTGCGAATGGGTGCTGATCGATGCGGGCGATATCATCGTCCATATCTTCAAGCCCGAGGTGCGCTCGTTCTATAATCTGGAAAAGATGTGGAGCGGCGACCGTCCGGAAGAGGAAAAGGCCCGCCGCTGAAGCGGGCTCTTCCGCGCAAACATGAAAATTGGCGTCATTGCCGTGGGTCGGCTGAAAACCGGCCCGGAGCGCGCGCTTGTTGAGCGTTATGCTGACCGCTTCTCTGCTGCGGGCAAGCCGCTGGGCCTGTCCGGGCCTGTGCTGACCGAGCTTCCGGAAAGCCCGGCGCGATCCTCTCCCGAGCGCAAAACGCAGGAAGCGCAAGCCCTTCTCGCAGCCATTGAGACTGATGCCCTTGTCATCGCGCTGGATGAGCGCGGAAAAGCCATCTCCAGCGAGGTTTTTGCGGCCAAACTTGGCCATTGGCGCGATGCAGGGCGAAAAAACATCACCTTCGTGATCGGCGGCGCAGATGGGCTTGGCGACAGCGTGAGGGCGCGTGCGCAGGAAACGCTCTCGTTCGGCCAGATGACCATGCCACATCAGCTTGTTCGGGTGATTTTGCTGGAGCAGATCTACCGCGCCGCGACGATACTGGCGGGTCATCCGTATCACCGGGTGTGACAGAGACTTTGCCAGATGTTACCCAGATCGTCCTGGGTGGAGGGTTTAGCCATGGTATCGTCGACGGCGTGCTTGCGAATTCTTGGGGCTGGTCTGACGGCGTGGATCGCCACTGAAGCTGAGGCGCAAACCTTGACGAAATTTCCGCCAGACATCGTGATGGAGTGCCATGAGACAGGCACAAGCAAGGTTTCAAGGCGATGCGAATATCAATGTTTCAGCATTCCCCGACCAGCGGATGGACCGATCTCGACGTGGCCATCTATTGCGTGGAATTTCGAGAAGATCGAGTTCTTTTCCAAGCCGGGCCGTGACAGTGAAAACTGGTTGATCGCAGTGCGGGGCCGCAATCGCGAAGATGCCTGGTTGGAAATTCGAACATTTTTCGTGACAATCGGCACCGGCCACCTCTGCAACTACGTCGGTGCCCGGCCCGGGACCGGCATTCCGGGCGCGGAAGTGATCCTTGCGAAGTACTACTGAACCATCGCCGATCGGCCATCCCATGGGGTGGGCACGGCTTGCGTTTCCAGCGAAGCAACCGGAGCTTCCGTCTTGACCTTGGCCATGCGAAAAGCAAGCTCCATGCTGACTCGTGCCCGGATCACTGTCCTTACCGCTATCGCTGCGCTCGCGGTAGGTCCCGCATGGGGCCAGCAACCCCAGCCTCGCCTTCCCGCGCCCGCCGCCACACGCCCCGAACCCATCACTCCCGAGCAAAAGCAGGAACGCGAGCAGGAACTGCGCAAGATCGAGGAAAACCTCCAGCGCAGCCAGTCGGAAAATGCGCAGCTTGCCGCCGAGATCGCGCAGATCCGCGGGGACCGTGCCAGACTGAACGCCGATCTGGTCGCGACATCGCAGCGTGTGCGCGATGCCGAGACGCGCTCGCAGGCTGCCGAGGGCCGCCTGACCACGCTCACGGCCCGGGAAGCGGCCCTCAAGGCATCGCTGGACGGCCGCCGGGGGACCATCATCGAGGTTCTGGCGTCGCTGCAACGCATCGGGCGCAAGCCGCCGCCCGCTGTGCTGGTGAAACCAGAGGACATGCTGCAGGCCATCCGAACCTCGATGATGCTCGGCTCCGTGCTGCCCGACCTCCGGCAGGAGGTGGAGATTCTGGTGCTGGATCTGACGGCGCTGATCTCCACCCGCGAGACCATGGCACGGGAGCGTGACACGCTCGTCGCCGAGACCGAAAAGCTCCGGACGGAGCGCCAGCGGGTGGTCGCGCTCATGGCGGCCAGGCAGACACAGCTCGAATCCAGCGAATCGCGAATGCAGGAGGAGCGCCGGAAAATCCAGCAGCTGGTGCGAGAATCGCAATCTCTCAAAGAATTGATCGGTCGCATGGAGTCAGAGATCGCCTCGGCCAGCCGGGCCGCTGCGGCGGCCCGCGCCGCGCCTTTGCCGAGTCAGAACCCTGTCCAGGCCGCGGCCCTTGCTCCCGGTGCCTTGCGCGACATGGCGCGGTTGCAGCCCAAAACCGCCTTTCAGGACACAAAAGGAACACTTTTGCTGCCTGCTACAGGAACTGTCGTCAAAACCTTCGGAACTTCCGATGGTCTGGGCGGCAGGGAATCGGGCCTCGGGGTCGAGACCGGAAAATTTGCTCTGGTGACGGTGCCTGCCGATGGCTGGGTATCCTTTGCAGGAAGTTACCGTTCTTACGGACAAGTCTTGATCATCAATGCGGGCGGGGGCTATCATATCGTTATGACAGGCCTCGACCGCGTGAATGTGGATACGGGCCAGTTCGTGCTAGCGGGTGAGCCGGTGGCCACCATGGGATCTTCGCCCGTGGGTGCTCTGGCCTCCGACACAGGATCCGGACTTCCTGTGGTGTATATCGAGTTCCGGAAAGACGGGGTGCCGATCGACCCCAGCCCGTGGTGGGCAAAATCCGACGGCGAGAAGGCTCGCGGATGATGCGCAAACTGTCCTATCTCATGCTTGGCGTCGCCATTGGCGCGGGAACCATGACCATTGCCTCGCAGACCCGTCTGCTGAGCGGTGGCATGGCGGTCGCCGCGGGGGCCGACACCTATCGCAAGCTCAACCTCTTCGGCGACATCTTCGAAAAGGTCCGCTCGGACTACGTCGAGCCACCAAACGAGACCAAGCTGATCGAGAATGCGATCAACGGCATGCTGACATCGCTTGATCCGCATTCGAGCTACATGGACCCCAAGAGCTTCA
>JANMFA010000189.1:0-2557 GCA_031377545.1 Hyphomicrobiales bacterium
CCGGACCGGGACGGATGCCAAACATGATCAGGGCACCCAGGATAATCGCCGTGGTCCCCGATCCTGGAACGCCGAGCGCCAGCATGGGCACCATCGCACCGCCTGCTGCAGCATTGTTCGAGGCTTCCGGGCCTGCAACACCTTCGATGGCCCCCTTGCCGAATTCCTCGGGATGCTTGGAGACTTTTTTCTCGACGATATAGGCGAGAAAGGAGGCAATGGTTGCGCCCGTTGCAGGCAGGACGCCAACCACGAAGCCGATCAGGCTTCCCCGCAGGATGGGCATCCGGCTCCGCTTCCATTCCGCCTTGCT
Source organism: Hyphomicrobiales bacterium (assembly GCA_031377545.1). Taxonomy (GTDB): domain Bacteria; phylum Pseudomonadota; class Alphaproteobacteria; order Rhizobiales; family Beijerinckiaceae; genus JADCCX01. The sequence goes on from JANMFA010000189.1 coordinate 314, forward strand.
TGGCAACACGTTCCCGACATTCGTGATCGGGGCCGGGGTGGGCTTGCCCACGCTGGACAGGACCTCGCCGACACCAAAAAGCGCCACGGTGATCACGATGAAACCAACCCCATCCAGCAGCCATACCTGGTTGAAGGCAAAGCGCGCGACGCCAGTCTGCTGGTCAATGCCGACAGTGCTGATGAGCAGTCCGAATACGCCTGCGGCGAGTCCCTTCAGCACCGAGCCGCCCACTGCCGCAAGGGCGGTGAGACCGAGCACGACCAGTGCGAAGTACTCTGGGGGACCAAAGGCCAGTGCGGCACGGGCGAGGGGTGGTGCCAGCAGCATGAGGCCCAGAGTTGCCAGCGTTCCTGCGATGAACGATCCGATCGCCGAAATGCCGAGCGCTGTTCCGGCCCGACCCTGCAAGGCCATCTGGTGGCCGTCGATCGCTGTCATCACGCTTGACGGTTCGCCCGGCACGCTGATCAGCACCGAGGTCAGCGTGCCGCCATATTGCGCGCCGTAGTAGATACCTGCGAACAGGATGATGGCGGAGGTGGGATCTCCGCCAAACGTGAGCGGCAGCAAAAGTGCGATGGCTGAGGATGGGCCAATGCCCGGCAACGCACCGACGATCTGGCCGGCGAACACGCCTGCAAAGCACATCATCAGGTTCCAGGGTGTCAGAGCGCCCGCGAAGCCTGCGGCCAGATCGGCGAAGACGGACATCGATCAGAATCCCCAGGGGCCTTTGGGCAGGGGGACGCCCAGCCAGGTGCGGAAAACAAGAGTCAGAGTCAGGGCAGTGCCGCCTGCTGTCAGCAATGACGGCAGGAGCGGCAGTTTTTCGACAGCCTTGAAAAGGAAGAATGTTGTCAGGAAGATTGATGCGGCGAAACCCGCTGTTTCAAGCCCCGCTATTCCAACCGCCAGTGTCGCGATGACGATGACGGGACGCTGGATCGTGCTTGTCGCGTCTTGCGTTACGTCGCTGCTGTGGGCCTCAAGAAGCAGTGCCGCAATCGACAGGCCTATGAGAAGGATCCCATACACAAGCGGCAGGAAGCCGCTGGAGGGTGCGAAGCCATCCCACAGTTGCAGTCCGAATGCTGTCAAAATCCAGAATGCGCCGATGCCGACAAAGGCGAAAGCGAGAAGGGCTTCGCCGGGTGCAGCCTTGAATCTCATGGTTCAGGACGCCGGCTTTCCAAGAAGTTCTCGATAGAACTTCTCCTGGGCAACAATGAAATCCTCGAACGCCTTGCCGACGATCGGCGCATCGGAAGCGAAGTTTTCCTTGAGGTACGCCTTGTAAGCGGGTGTGGCGACAACCTTCTGGAAGATGCCCTCCCAGTAGCGCGCGGCATCATCCGGCGTGCCGCGTGGCGTTGCCATGCCGCGCCACATCTGGAAGTTTGGCGCGTTGATGCCCTGCTCCTTCATGGTTGGCACATTGGGAAGGGCTGCAAAGCGCGTGTCGCGGAACACGCCAAGCGCCTTGACGGCCTTTGATTCCAGATGCCCGATGAACTCCAGCGGATTGCCCATGCAGGCCTGCACATGGCCGCCGAGAAGCTGCGTGAGCGCTTCACCGCCGCTGTTGAAATTTAGCATGTTGAACTCGACGCCGGTCGTCTTGGAAAACACGGTAATCGCCATCACATCCGTCGTACCGCCAGTTGCGAAAGCGATGCTTTTGGCAGGGCGCGATTTTGCGGCTGCGACAAATTCCTGAGCCGTGTTCCAGGGCGCGTCATTCTTCACGAACAACAAAAAGTCATCGAGCATGACGTTCATTGACGGGCGTACTTCGGTGAGCGTCTTGGCGGCCGGATTCAGGATTGGCGTGATCTGGGTTGTCCCGTTGACGACGATGATCGTATGCGGGTCGCCGATCTTTCGCGCGGTGACATATCCAAGGCCGACTGCGCCGCCGCCACCCGGTCGGTTGTTCAGGACAATCGGTACAGAGACGAGCTTTTCATCGACGATGATCTTGTGGATGACACGGGCCAGGAGATCAGCGCCACCGCCGACTCCGAACGGGATCACGAACTCGACCTCCTTGGTTGGCGTCCATGTGCCCTGCGCGTGGCCCGGCAGAACGGATCCAGAGAACGGTGCGGCAGATGCGGCCAACAGCAGGCTGCGGCGTGATATCAGCATGGCATTCCTCCCAGATTTTTCAATTTTATTTTGTATTATAAATCAAGCTATCACTGGACTGACGGTTGTCAATCACGGACCTGGAGGGTGATC
>JANMFA010000421.1:0-3062 GCA_031377545.1 Hyphomicrobiales bacterium
ATACGCACAATTTGCCGCATTGGTTGTGTGAGAACAAAAATAGAACGATTGAGATATGATTCGCAAGGACGCGGGTGCGCAGAAATACGGTGAACCACTCCCTCCGTGTTTCGGGAATCCGCTGACCAACAATGCGCTCTAGGCTTCAAGCCGCTTTCTGTTCATCGTCAATGTCACGACGACACCATCTTTAGCCCAGTCACAGGAAATGGTGCCGTTAAGCTGTACTGACATCGCGCGATTGATGAGCTTGCTGCCGAAACCGCCCGGACCTGTCGGAGTTGCAACCGCAGGGCCGCCCCTCTCGGTCCACACCACGATGACATCATCATCCTCGTGGCCAGCCGATGATACGTCGAGTGTGCCTGTTTCGGACGAAAGCGCTCCATACTTGAGAGAGTTGGTCGCAAGTTCATGAATGATCATCGCAAGCGTCGTGGCCGATGCTTCTCCGACGCCCATCCTGGGAACAGAAACGCGAATGCGTCCGCTGAATGCTCCCAGATCATCATACGGCGCCAGCAATACGGAGAGCAGGTCACCCAGCAGGGCATCAGTTCTGGCGTGGCCGGGAAGCGGACGGACCAGATCATGCGCACGACCCAGCGCCGTCAGACGATTGGTCAGCTGTCGTGCCATATCCTCGGCTGAAGCAGAAGACCGGGACGTTATCGTTGTGAGGCCGGATGCGATGGCCAGCAGGTTCTTAACCCGGTGGCTCATCTCGCCAGCAAGGAGTTCGTTACTCTCTTCAGCCTGCTTCCGACCGGTGACATCCAGAAAAATTCCGAACATCGTCCGGTCCACCATGCCGTCATCGTCACCCTGGCCGCGGGCGGAAATCCACCGGACCTCGTCTCCAACCAGTATTCGGAAATCGATTTCATACTGACCGATGATTGCCCGGCTCGCGGCGAATGCGGCTCGCACCCGGTCACGGTCGGCGGGGTGAATATGTGCTGACAGATCTTCAAAGGTCACGTTCGTGGTATTTGGCACGCCCCACATGTCGTAGGATCTTTGGTCGAGAAGAAGCTTGTCTGTATCAACATTCCAAGCCCATAGCGCAACACCAGCGCCTTCTATGGCAAACCGCAGACGCTTTTCAGTCCAGATAGGCAAACCTGTCCGCTTAGGATCCATCCATAGATCTCCTCTGGCTCACCATCACACGCTTGCCGTCGTGAGTCTGATTTTGATTGTCAGCGCACTGAACCGCCTCAACGATTGAACGACCAATGAACGGCGGTATCAAACGGCAGATGTCATTGTGCTGTTGCTGATTCAGGGGTGGTTGGATGACGCCCATACTGACGCGGCGCCACCCCGAATGCGCCGCGGTGCTTGCCGTCGTCCTCCTCAGCCGACCGCAACAGCCACTACTCCGCTGCCAATTTCAGCTGCGGCTTCGGCGCATCTAGTGGCGTCGGTATGCCGTGATCGTGCTCGCTCTCATCTTCGTTCGGCCCGACAAACCGCGAGAAGAACCGCCCGACCACATTCGACGCCGAGTCCATGATCGAGTAGAACGACGGTACGAAGACCAGGCTGAGCACCGTCGAGACAATGAGTCCACCGATCACGCCAATGGCCATCGGTGCGCGGAACTCGCCGCCGTCGCCCACGCCATAGGCGGATGGCAGCATGCCAGCGACCATGGCGATTGTTGTCATGACAATGGGACGTGCCCGCTTGCGGCCGGCGTCGATGATGGCTTCGTCACGAGGCACGCCCCTGGCTTCGGCCTCGACCGCGAAGTCGACCAGCATGATGGCATTCTTGGTGACAATGCCGAGTAGCATCAGAATGCCGATCACGACGGGCATCGAGATCGGATTCTTGGTGATGAGCAGCGCCAGGATCACGCCACCGATGGACAGCGGCAACGAGAGCATGATGGTCACGGGGTGGAAGAAACTGCCAAACAGCAGCACGAGAACGCCGAAGACAATCACCAGCCCGAGGCCCATCGCCTTGATGAAACCCGAGAAGACCTCGCCTTGAATCTCCGCGTCACCCGTGATCAGCAGTTGCACGCCGTCCGGCAGTGCCTTCATAACTGGCAGCGCTTCGATGATCTCAAGTCCCTGTCCCGTGGTGATTCCGACAAGATCAGTGCCGACGACGACGCGACGGACCCGGTTGTAGCGCTCGATCGACGAAAATCCCTGACCAAACGTGATATCCGCCACGGCGGACAAAGGCACGGCAATGCCGGTGTTTCCGGTGATCGTCATGCTCTGCACATAACGCAGATCATTGCGGGCATCCTCGTCGACCTGAACCCTGATGGGGATCAGCCGGTCGCCTGCGTTGAACTTGGCAAGAGCGGGTCCAACGTCGCCGATGGTGGCGACGCGGACGGCTTCCGAGATGGTATCCGTGCTGATGCCAAAGCGTGCAGCATCCTCCAGCCGGGGCGTGACGATGATTTCCGGACGCTCGACACCGGCGATGGCAGCCGCATTGCGGAAGCGCGGATCGCGCCGCATGGCGCCCTCAAGCTCAGCCGTCACACGGTTGAGATTGTCGAGGTTGGTGCCAACCAGCGTCACCGCCAGTTCGCGTTCACCGCGCTCGTTGACATACCAGGCGCGCATGTCTGGAACGAGCGCCACCTTCGCGGCGATCTCACCTTCAAGCTCGCGCTGCTTCTTCTTGCGCTCGGTTTTCGGCGTGAGCTGCACATAGACCGTTGCTTTGCGCACCTCGCGCTGCCCGGTGGGAGATGTGCCGCCGATCACCAGGACCTGCTTCACTTCGGGGATCTCGCGGATGCGCTTGACCGCTTCATCGGTTTTCTGCCGCTGGGTGTCGAGCGTAACGCCCGGAGGCAGCTCGATGGCCAGCACCGTGCGTGCAGCGTCCTCCGGCGGGATAAAGCCGGTGGGCAGAAGTTGTGTGCTCCAGATCGAGGCGTAGAAGACTCCGAAACCGGCGAGCAGGGTAAACCAGCGCCAGCGAAGGGTTGCGCCAAGAAAGCCGGTATAGGCGCGCATCAGGCGCCCATCCCGTGCCTCGACATGCTTCACGGGGCGCATCAGATAGGCCGCCATCATGGG
>JANMFA010000441.1:0-9814 GCA_031377545.1 Hyphomicrobiales bacterium
GCTGCTGCTGATTGCCGAGCGGGTGGGCTTGCCAGGCGGCTGGGTTCGCGTGTTTTTCTTTGGCGTTGCGCTTCTGGCCGTGCTGGCCGTGCTCTGGTCATCCCGAACCATTCAGGAGAGGGCGTTTCTGGGGCTTTCACCTGCGCTTGGTCCCCTGGCGGGTGGCATGGTTCTGGCGATGGTCACGACGCTGGCGATTTCCAGGCTCGTGCCCTCCACCGACGGGCCGCAATGGCTGGCATGTCTCATCGGCGCACCAACGGGTCTGGTGCTGGCGCATGTCCTCGTCCGCAAGGCAGCACGCGTGACAGGGGACGGTCCGCACCAGAGCGAAATGTCCAGCCCGCGCTTCGGATTCATCCTGCGGGGTGCCGGCCTTGTGCTTGTCGGTGCGGCCATCACCATGACAGGGCTGGACGAGGCGAGGCGCGAGCTTGTCCGCCTGCTGCCATGGGTATCGTCTGAAGGCGCCGGCATTCTTGCCCTATCGCTGGCATTGCTCGCGGTGCTTGTCGGCGGCATGCGGGCGAGCGTCCTGCAAGCTGCTGTTCTGACGCTGGCCGTCACGAGCGCGCTGGCACTGATGCTGGTCATCGGTCTTGTCCATTTCGGCGCACTGCCGCTGCCCGGCCAGAGTGAGGCCAAGACACTGGCGGCGATCGCGGAGGCACGGGGGCGTTGGGCCATCACGACGCCACTCCACTTCCTGCAATGGCCGGATTGGACAGCAGCATTTCAAGGTGCCGGGTTGCAAAGCTTCGGGCTGTCCGCGCTGATCGCCGCCGGGATCGCCATGGCGCTGTCGACGGCCCTGCCTGTCCGCCGCAAGAGCATGACGGTGGTTGCAGTCTCTGGCACCCTGGTTCTTCCCCTCGCCGCGATCGCAATTGCAGGATACGCCATCGAAGCGGCGACCAGCCTGTTTCTCAGTGCCTCGATTGGCAAGCCTCCCGCGGCGCTCGTCGAGTCTGCGCGCCTTGGCATCGTCAGTTTTTGCGGTGCCATGCCAGACAGTGCTGACGCCTTGCGGCAAGCGTGCGGCGTTTCCCCACGCGATACGGCTGCTCTGGCCTGGGGGCAGATAGGACTGTCATCCGCCTACATCCGTTCGGGCCTCAGCGCAGCGCTGGGCTATTCCACGACGGTCAGCATGATGGCGAGCATCGCGACCGTCGCGGGCTTGATGGCGATGATCACGCTCGGTCTTGGCATTGCTGCACAGGGGCTTGGCCAGCATCTTCTGGCCCGGAACTATCGCGCGGCCGGTCTCGCAAGCCTGCGACTGGGCCTCGGCAGGTTGTCGGTCGCCATTCTCGCCGTCAGCCTTGTCATGTTGCCAACAGCCATGGTCATGGCATCACAGGACCACCTGCTCACCGGATTGGCCACGGGGTCTGGTGTGCTTGTGGCGATGGCCCTGTGGGCGGCCTTTGAGGCGCGACGTCCCGCCAAAGCGCCGGAGACGCCCGCAACGCCGGTCCGCAGCAGAAAGCGCAAAGGCCCGCTAGCGGCCAGCGAGACCGCGTAGGGCCTGCGCGCCACGAACCACGCCCCATGCCGCAAACACGACGTTTCCGAGCGCCAGCGACAACACCAGCATGCCCCACGCCCACGGACGCCAGCGTTCGATGGCCGCCACGATCACGCCGGTGATGATGAAGCCTGCATAGAGGTCGACCAGCGTCACCACGCCCCAGGGATTGGCCGTGACCTGAACGACCGAAGCCCAGAAATCCGCTTTGCCGAAGGCCCAGATAATGGCGGCGGTCAGGGCGATGCCGGGAATGGCGAAAGCGAGCTTGAGCATGGGGTTCTCCTGTGAGGGATACGCAGGAGCGCGACAACCGGACGCGCTTTCCTTCACCCAGGTGAAAAGCAAAGACCGCTCACCACCACCCGGCGCTGTAGCCGAAATAGATCACGACGAATGGCAGGACGGCGAAGGCCAGACCGCGCCCGATCTTCCGCCCGAGACGGTCGATGGAATCCTCTTCATCGGGCTTGTTCAGCCCCCGCGAGGCCGTGTCCATGGCCGTTCCGCCCAGCGTCTCACCCTCACGGGACAAACGTTCGAGATCGCGTTTGGCGTCTTCGCTGACACGATCTCCGGGTTTTGTCACGAGATCGTCCTCACATCCACGAACCGGCCCGCCACAGCCGCCGCCGCCGCCATCTGCGGTGAAACCAGATGCGTGCGGCCCTTGTAGCCCTGACGGCCTTCGAAGTTGCGGTTCGATGTCGATGCCGCGCGCTGGCCCGGCTTCAACTGGTCCGGGTTCATGCCCAGGCACATCGAGCAGCCGGGTTCGCGCCACTGGAATCCGGCCTTGAGGAAGATTTTGTCGAGGCCTTCGGCTTCCGCCTGCGCCTTCACGAGACCGGAGCCCGGGACGATCATCGCATAGTCCAGACGGCCATTGACCTTCTTGCCCTCGACGATCTTGGCGACGGCGCGCAGATCCTCGATCCGGCCGTTGGTGCAGGAACCGATCCAGATCACGTCCAGATCGATGTCGGTGATCTTCGTGCCTGCCTTGAGGCCCATGTATTCCAGCGCGCGCTGCTTGGAGAGACGCTTGTTCTCATCGCTGATCAGCGCTGGATCAGGCACCAGACCGCTGACCGAAATCACGTCCTCGGGGCTCGTGCCCCAGGACACGATGGGCGGCAGGTCGTTGGCGTTGAGGATCAGATGCCGGTCAAAATGCGCGCCGGGATCGGAATGCAGCGTCTCCCAGTAGCGTTGCGCCGCATCCCAGGCCTTGCCCTTGGGCGCCTTGGGGCGTCCCTTCAGATAGGCATAGGCCTTCTCGTCCGGCGCGATCATGCCCGCACGGGCTCCGCCCTCGATGGTCATGTTGCAGACCGTCATGCGGCCTTCCATGGAAAGTGCCCGGATGGCCGAGCCACCGAACTCGATGACGCTGCCGGTGCCGCCTGCCGTGCCGATCTCGCCGATGATGGCGAGCACGATGTCCTTCGCGGTCACGCCCTTTTCCAGGGTGCCGTCAATCTCCACCATGAAGTTCTTGGCCTTTTTCTGAATCAGCGTCTGTGTCGCGAGTACATGCTCCACCTCTGACGTGCCGATTCCATGGGCCAGCGCGCCGAATGCACCATGGGTAGAGGTATGGCTGTCACCGCAGACGATGGTGGTACCGGGCAGCGTGAACCCCTGCTCCGGGCCCACGACATGGACGATGCCCTGGCGTTTGTCCGTCTCGTTGAAATACTCGATGCCGAATTCCTTGGCGTTCATCGCCATCGTTTCGACCTGGATGCGGCTTTCGGGATCATCAATTCCCTTGGAACGGTCCGAAGTCGGCACATTGTGATCGACCACCGCCAGCGTCTTTTCCGGCGAACGGACCTTGCGCTTCGCCATGCGCAGACCTTCGAAAGCCTGCGGAGAGGTCACTTCATGCACAAGATGACGGTCAATATACAGCAGGCAGGTGCCATCGGCCTGTTCGTCAACCAGATGGTCGTCCCAGATCTTGTCGTAAAGCGTGCGCGGCTGCATGGGGTTCCCCGATCAAAAAAAGCTTGTGCGGGCAGATAGCTGGAAACAACCCAGCCATGCAACTCTGTTTGAGATGCGCCGAGACGCCGCGCTTTGAAGCCACCGGACGATAGTGTATAGAACGGACCATGTCCGACGGCTCCAGATGGCCGAACCGCCGGTTTGTCACAGAACCCGAACGGTAAATCCAGACAAGCGTTCCCCATGAGCACAGAGAATACAACGCCCCCCAGGGCAGCGGCCCCTGCGACGCCGCCGTCAACCGGGAATGATGAAAATCATGACGAGAATCATCATGTTCACGACGGCCATCAGAAAGCCGGGTTCACCGGCCTCGCGCTGGGTTCCGTTGGCGTGGTTTACGGCGACATCGGAACGAGTCCGCTCTATGCCCTGAAGGAATCGCTGCATCACACGGCGAAGGATGGCATCGTCAGCAATATTGAGGTGATCGGTGTCGTTTCGCTGCTGATCTGGGCGCTGATCATCGTCGTGACACTCAAATATGTCGTCTTCATCATGCGCGCCGACAACAGGGGCGAAGGTGGGACGCTGTCGCTGATGGCGCTGGCGCAGACCAAAATGGGCCGCAACATGGGCCCTGTCTTCCTGCTGGGTGTGATCGGAGCCGCGCTTTTCTATGGTGATTCCATCATCACCCCGGCGATTTCGGTGCTGTCTGCCGTCGAAGGGCTGAAGCAGATCGACTCGCTCAAGGACACATGGATCGCGTCCGACCGCTATATTGTGATCTTCGCCGTGGTGGTCCTCGTCGGGCTTTTTGCGGTGCAAAGCCGAGGAACCGGCAAGGTCGCAGCCTTTTTCGGACCGATCATGCTGGTCTGGTTTCTGACACTTGCCGCGCTGGGAATCATGCACATCGGCGATGATCTTTCCATCCTGAAGGCCTTCAGTCCGTTTTATGCCGCCTACTTTCTCGCGAACCACGGCATGATCGGCTTGATCGTGCTGGGGTCGGTCTTCCTCGCCGTCACCGGTGCGGAAGCGCTTTATGCAGATATGGGCCATTTCGGACGCAATCCGATCCGCGCTGCATGGCTGGCCCTGGTCTTTCCGGCGCTGGTGCTGAACTATCTCGGCCAAGGCGCGCTGATCCTGAAGAATCCTGCTGCTATGGCGGACAAGAACTTCAGCCCGTTCTATGCCATGGCACCGGAATGGCTGCTGGTCCCGTTCATCGGGCTTGCTCTGATGGCAACAATCATTGCCAGTCAGGCGGTGATCACGGGTGCCTTTTCGCTGACACAGCAGGCAGTTCAACTCGGCCTCCTGCCGCGCCTGGTCATCCGGCATACCTCAGAGACGCAGCGCGGCCAGATCTACCTGCCACAGATCAACTGGCTGCTGATGATCGGCGTGCTGCTGCTGGTTGTGACGTTCCGGACATCGTCCTCGCTGGCCAATGCCTATGGCATCGCCGTGACCGGCGCGATGCTCGCGGATGCGGGCCTGTTCTACATTGTCACGCGCCGGGTCTGGGGCTGGAAACCCTGGCAGTCGTTCCTGGTTGTCACCCCATTCATCCTGGTGGATTTCATCTTTTTCGGCGCGAACCTCCTGAAGCTTATGGACGGCGCCTACATGCCGCTGATCTTCGGTGCGATCCTGATCATCCTGATGTGGACATGGGTGCGCGGTTCGCGGATCGTCTATGCCAAGGAACGCAAGGACAGCCTGCCTGTAGCGGATCTCTTCCGCATGCTGGAGAAATCCCAGCCGGTCCGGGTCAAGGGCACCGCCGTGTTCCTGACGAGCGATCCCGACAACGCGCCGGGTGCCCTGCTGCACAACCTGAAGCACAACAAGGTGCTGCACCAGCGCAACATCATCCTCACGATCAAGACTCTGGATGTGCCGTGGGTGGCGGAGCACGATCAGATCAGGATCACGCCGATCTGCAACGACGAGGTTACCCGGATCATCGCCAAGGTGGGCTACATGCAAAGCCCCCGCGTGCCGCGCATTCTCACGATGGCCCGGCGCCACGGTCTCGACTTCGACATCATGCAGACCTCGTTCTTCCTGGGCCGAAGAACGATCAAGGCTTCTGCAGCTTCGGGGATGCCGGCCTGGCAGGACAATGTCTTCATTTTTCTGACGCGCATGGCGACCAATGCCACGGACTTCTTCCACATCCCGACAGGACGCGTGGTGGAACTGGGTAGCCAGGTGACGGTGTAGGGACCGCCGCGTCAGTTCATTCCTGAAGGACGATCGCGGAAATAAGCCGCCCATGATCCGCTTCCCGCCGGTGCGTGGTGCGGCGGTAGCTGTAGAACCGCTGTTCGTCATCATAGGTGCACAGCGCCAGGTCATTGATCGTACCGGCACCTGCCTTTTTCAACCTCATGGCGTTGTAGGCGGGAAGATCAAACAGCGCATGGCCCACCCTGGGTGAGGGCCGGAAGAAGCGGGCATTGGACACCTTCTGTGCATGAAAGCGCTGGATGAATTCCGGACCCACTTCGTAGTTCTTCTGGCTCAGCATCGGACCAATCGTCGCTGTGATGTCCGCGCGCTTCGCACCGAGTTTCTCCATGGCATCGAGAGTTGCCTCCAGCACGCCCTTGAACGCACCCTGCCATCCCGCATGCGCCGCACCGATCACACGGGCCTTCGGGTCCGCGAAAAGCACCGGTCCGCAGTCAGCCGTCGCAACAGAGATCGCAAGGCCCGGAGTTGCCGTCACAAGCGCATCAGCCCTGGGAGGATCGCCCACCCTGGGTCCACTGACCGTGACCACATCGGGCGAATGCACCTGCCACACGTTGAGAAAGTGCTCTGCTGAAACGCCAATGTAGGCCGCCATGCGGGCGCGGTTCTCGATCACATGGGCGCGTTCGTCCTGCGACCCCAATCCGCCATTGAGCGAGCCGTACAAAGGCCCGGCCGAAACGCCGCCTTCCCGGGTGAACCAGGCGTGGCGCAGACCAGGGACTGCGGACAATGCGGGGCAAGTAACCGGCGTAAGCATGAGACGTGTCTATTCACTCCTGCGCAACAGGGCAAACCCCGCCGCAAACATCACGAGCAGCACGACAAGCCCCGCCCGCTGCGAGCCGCTGACCTGTGTGACCACCGCCACCAGGATCGGCCCGATGAAGCTCGTGACCTTGCCGGACAGGGCGAAGAGGCCGAAATACTGGCCGATATCCTCCTTTGGCGCGAGCCGGATCAGCAGCGCCCGCGATGCCGCCTGCACTGGCCCCGCCACCAGCCCTATCAGCAGGCCGAGCAGGACATACACGCGCTCCGGCGTGGAACTGTAGAGCCCCTGCCCCACCAGCGGACCCGCGGTTGGAAACACGAACAGGACGCTCTCCTTCGTCGTTCCCATGATGCCAAGACAGGTCAGCATCAGGATGATCAGGCTGCCCGCAATCACCTTCCGTGATCCCAGGCGATCATCCAGCTTGCCGCCCAGCCAGGCCCCCAGGGTGCCCGTGATCGTCAGCAGGATACCGAACACGCCAATCTCGATGCTGCCCCAGCCGAACGTGCCCGCCGCATAGATGCCGCCGAAGGCAAACAGCGCCACCAACGCATCGGCGTAGATCATGTTGGCCAGGAGGAATATCGCCAGGCCCCGCTTGTCCCGAAGCGACATCAGCGTGACTTTAAGCCGAGAAAGGCCGGAACTGACTGCCGCACCCAGAGCCATCCGCTTGGACCTGTCGGGCACCAGAAGAAACATCGGCAGCACAAAAACGATGAACCACACGGCGGAAAGCGGTCCGGTGAAACGATCCCCTTCGCGGGCAAGCCCATCCAGACCGAAAGCAGGTGCGAACCCCAGCAGGGTCTTGCCGGTGACGGGGTTCGATGCCAGCAGCGCCAGCGTGAAAGCCAGGCTCAGCAAGCCGCCAAGATAGCCCATGGCCCAGCCTGTGCCGGACAAACGACCGATCTTCTCGGGCGGCACAAGTGTCGGCATCATGGAATTGTTGAAGACAGCGGCAAATTCCGCGCCGATCAGCGCAATGACATAGCCCAGCAAGGCGATCAGAACGGCGTTCTGCGATCCTGGAACAGCGAACCAGAGTATGGCGCAGCCCAGGACGAGCATGCCACCGAACACCGCGATCCACGGTTTGCGCCGCCCCGCCTGATCGGCGATGGCGCCCAGAACCGGCGACAGAACGGCGATGCAAAGCCCCGCCAGGCCTGTGGCATAGCCCCACAGGGCCTGCCCATGCTCGGGCGACGAGGCGATGGCCGCTGCAAAGAACGGCGCGAAGATGAATGTCGTGACGAGCGTGAAAAACGGTTGCGCCGCCCAATCGAACATCACCCATGCAGCAACCGCCCGGCGCGGCGGATAGGCAGGCTCTGTCATGCCCGCGACAGCTCCGAGAGCGAGTCCGCGGCCATGGTCAGTTTCGCAAGCGATCCCGGCCCGGTCAGCATCTCATCGATCATCCGCCGCGCGCGGACCAGCTGCCGTTCATGCAGGGCTGACCAAGCCGCCACGCCGCCTGCTTTCAACGCATCAACCGTCAGCAGCCGCAACGCGGTGTCGACATTGTCTCCCGTGCGCACCAGCGCCTGACGCTCGTAGCTGTCGGACCCCACGAGACCCATCGCGGAAGCCTTGAGCTCGGACGCCCGCAACCTGTCGCGCATCTCGGTCAGCGCCAGCGAGGCGGAAGCCGCATCCGCACCGGCCACTTCGGCCACGAGAACCGCATCGGGTGCGGAAGCGAGTGCCGCGAGCCGCCCCATCTGGGCAGAAATCATCTCGGGTGCGCCTTTCGCCATCCAGTGTTTGATGACCTCGGTATCGCCCGACATGCCCTCGCCCACCTTGAAGCGCTCCACCAAACTGGAAAGACCGGCCGCAAAATCGACGTGGCGCATGAACCACATCATCCGGTCGATCGTGAAATGCTGGACGGCGGCATAGAGTTCCAGCTGCAGTGGGCCGCCGACAACCGCATCCAGCGCGTCGATGGCGGTGTTCACATCGAGAACGCCGAAAGCATCGCGCGTCAGTGCATAAGCGCGGGCGACATCAGCGACAGGACGCCCGGCGTCCTCCGCCATGCGCGTAGCAACGCTGGGGCCGGTGCGGTTGATGACCGCGTTGGCAAGCCCCGTCGCAATGATCTCGCGCCGCAAGCGGTGGCTTTCGACCGCATCGGGGTAGCCGACCCGCACGCCATCGGGAAAATAGCGCCGCAATTCCAATGCAAAATAGGGATCATCCGGCACATCGCTCGCCAGAACGTCATCATGAAACGCCAGTTTGGCATAGGCCAGCAGAACCGAAAGCTCGGGGCGACTGAGGCCCCGGCCTTCGCGCTCCAGCGAATTGAGCGCGATATCCTCGGGCAGGAACTCCACCTTCCGGTCCAGCCTGCCCGCGGCTTCCAGCGCCCGCATCAGCCGCTTTTCATCCGCAACGTCGGCCACGCCCCTGTGCTGGGTAAGCGACACGGCGAGGGATTGCAGGTAGTTGTTGCGCAGCACCAGCCTGGCCACCTCATCCGTCATGGAGGCCAGCAACGGATTGCGCGTGGCAAGCGTCAGGCGACCGTCCGTCATGGGCTTGGACAGCGCGATCTTGATATTGACCTCGACGTCGGAGGAATTCACTCCCGCCGAGTTGTCGATGGCATCAGTGTTCAGGCGCACACCGGCCCGGTCGGCTTCGATACGGCCACGCTGGGTCGCGCCAAGATTGGCACCTTCGCCGATCACCTTGCAGCGCAAATCCTGTCCCGTCACGCGGATCGCGTCATTGGCGCGATCGCCCGCATCCGCATCGGTTTCGCTGGAGGCGCGGATATAGGTGCCGATGCCACCGAACCACATCAGATCAACCGGCATCTTCAGGATAGCATGCATGATCTCCTGCGGAGTGGCTGTGGCGCCCGTCAGTTCAAGCATACCCTGCATCTCGGGCGAAAGCGGGATTTCCTTGGCATTCCTCGGAAAGATGCCGCCGCCTCTGGAGATGAGGCTCCTGTCGTAGTCCTGCCAGCTGGAGCGGGCCAGGTTGAACATACGCTGGCACTCGGCGAAGCTCGTGGCTGCGTCTGGTGCGGGATCGATGAAGATGTCGCGGTGGTCGAAAGCCGCGACCAGCCTGATCTTCTCCGACAGCAGCATGCCGTTGCCGAACACATCGCCCGACATGTCACCCACGCCGGCAACACTGAACGGGGTCTTTTGGATATCGATGTCGATTTCGCGGAAATGCCGCTTCACGGCCTCCCAGGCACCGCGGGCCGTGATGCCCATCTTCTTGTGGTCGTAACCGGCGGAACC
>JANMFA010000479.1:0-17910 GCA_031377545.1 Hyphomicrobiales bacterium
TTTGAGTGGACAGCCGACTGCACATTTCCCGGCAAAGGGTATCTTCGTTTGTCAGATCGACGGATTAACCGCAAAATTCTGGGAAATTACGTATTAAAAGGCTTTATTTTCCTCCAAACCGTCGCTATCGCTTGCAAACGCGAAGGCTGGGCTGGCCAACG
This sequence comes from Hyphomicrobiales bacterium, assembly GCA_031377545.1. Taxonomy (GTDB): domain Bacteria; phylum Pseudomonadota; class Alphaproteobacteria; order Rhizobiales; family Beijerinckiaceae; genus JADCCX01. Next base: position 162 of record JANMFA010000479.1, read on the forward strand.
CTCGCGTGTGTTTGCAACGAAACAAAGAAGGGGGCAGCCATGCTCAAGGAATTCAAAGATTTCGCCATGAAAGGCAATGTGGTCGATCTCGCGGTTGGCGTGATCATCGGTGGTGCATTCGGCAAGATCGTAGAATCGATGGTTGCAGACATCATCATGCCGATTATCGGTGCGATCTTTGGCAACGTCGACTTCTCGAACCTCTATGCATCGCTGGGTGCCAAGGTGCAGGCTGGCATGGGCTATGCCGATGCCAAGAAGGTCGGCGCGGTTCTAGGTTACGGCCAGTTCCTCACCTATGTCGTCAACTTCCTCATCGTCGCCTTTGTCCTCTTCCTCGTCATCAAGGCAATGAACTCGATGAAGAAGGCCGAGGCCGCCGCTCCTGCAGTGCCTGCCACTCCTCCGGCTTCAGAAGTGCTGCTGGGCGAGATTCGCGACCTGCTGAAGAAGAAGTAATCAGTTCTTCGTCACCGACGTGAAACCCGGGCCTCGCGCTCGGGTTTTTTATTGGCAAGGCCTGGGCATTCATTTCATGCATCCATCGGTTTGATCCCAAGTTTCCATGGGACGGACCAGGTTCCCTCGGCTAGAAGCGCAGCTTCCGGCCCTTGAACCCCACGAGTTGTCCTTGTCGCTTTTGTCTGCTCTCCGTCCCGAAGCCATCAACGCCCCGGCCAGCGGCATCGTGGAAGTCTCCAAATATGGTCGCGCCCGCGAAGGCACGATCTCGATGTGGGTCGGCGAGGGGGATACGCCGACACCAAGCTTCATCACCGACGCTGCCACGCGCTCGCTGGCCGCAGGCGAGACATTCTACACCTGGCAGCGCGGCATCCCCGAGTTGCGCGATGCCATCGCCCGCTACATGACCCGCACCTATGACCAGCCGTTCGAGCGCGAACAGTTCTATGTCACCGGCGGCGGTATGCAGGCCGTGCAGATCGCGATCCGCATGATCGCTGGCACGGGCGATGAGGTCATCATTCCCACACCGGCCTGGCCCAATTTTGACGCCGCCATCGGCATCTCGGGCGCGAGGACCGTGACGGTTCCCCAAAGCTTCGGCAACCGGGGCTGGACGCTGGACATGGCCGACCTCACGGCGGCCATCTCGCCGCGCACAAAGGCCATCGTCATCAACTCCCCGGCCAACCCGACAGGCTGGACCGCGACTGAGGATGAACTGCGCATCATCCTCGCCATCGCCCGGGAGCACAAGCTGTGGATCATCGCGGACGAGATCTATGGTCGCTTCGTTTACGAGAGCACCCGCGCGCCCTCCTTCCATGACGTGATGGACAAGGACGACCGGATCATCTTCGTCCAGACCATGTCGAAGAACTGGGCGATGACGGGATGGCGACTGGGCTGGATCGAATGCCCGCCCGAGCTTGGCCCTGTCGTCGAGAACCTGATCCAGTATTCCACCTCCGGCTCGCCGGTGTTCGTGCAGCGCGCTGCCATTGCGGCGCTCGACAACGGCGACGGCTTCATCGCCCATCAGATCACCCGGGCGAAGCAGAGCCGCGACGTCATCTGCGACGCCCTGCAATCCACCGGACGCGTCCGCTTTCTGAAACCCGCAGGCGCGTTCTATCTCTTCTTCTCAGTGGATGGGATCACCGACACCCGCAAAGCCGCGCTGACCATGATCGACGACGCCAAGGTGGGTGTCGCACCCGGCACTGCCTTCGGCCCCGGGAGCGAGGCGTTCTTCCGCCTTTGCTTTGCCAAATCCCCCGAGCAGGCGACCGAAGCTGCAGGCCGGCTGAAACGCTGGATCGAGGCGCTCTGACAGCCCGCAAAACCATTGTGAACAGGCCAGACCTAAATGTTTTTTAAAGTTCTTTAAGTCCCATGATCCCTGTGTTATCACTTAGTCATGAACAAGAATTTGGGCGGCCAAGTCGAGACGGCAGAGCACAGCTTTGCCCCCGCATTCTTGAATAGGAACGACGCAGGGCGTCGCTTTGTCGAGGCCTTCGAACAATCCCAAGCCTCAGGTCTGGATGCCATGGGCTCCGCCCTTGCGCACGAACTGAACCAGCCTCTGGCAGCCCTGACGATCTATCTTCATTCGCTGCAGCGCCTGTGTCTGAAAACCGCAGACAAGCCGCCCATGCTTCAGGAAATGGTGGACAAGTCCCTGCAGGAAGCCTTGCGCGCCGGCGAGATTGTGCGGCGCATGCGCCGCTTCAGCACCCGCAGCGAACCTGACAGACAACCTTTTGATATCAATACGTTGGCGGAAGAGAGCATCGATCTGGCCATGGTCGGAGCGCCAAGGAAAATCGTGATCGAGCGCAGTTTCGAGGAGAAGCTGCCGCTCATGTCAGGCGATCCCGTTCAGATCCGCCAGGTCATGGTGAATTTGCTGAGGAACGCGATCGACGCTTCAGGCGGCAAGAATTTGCCCAGGATCAGCATCTCCATTTCCGCCTCGGATGGGTTCAACCATTTCAGAGTTTCAGACAATGGCCCAGGCGTCAGTCCCGTCATGGTGGACCGCCTCTTCAAGGCCTTCGAGACCAGCAAACCCAAGGGGATGGGCCTTGGGCTTGCAATTTCACGGACCATTGCGCAAAATCACAACGGTGATCTTGCTCTTGAGCCCCGTGGGAGTGGTGGCGGCGCTTGCTTTTGTTTGAAACTGCCTGTCAGCTAAAGTTAAAAAACAAGAGATCGACGCTCTGAAACTAATCATGGCGCTCGGCAAAAGTAGAGGGTGGGAAAATGCTTAACGCTTTAAGGCAAACCGACGAAATTTTCATTATCGATGACGATCCTTCGGTCAGAGATGCGTTGTCGATGTCACTGCGTTCTGAAGGCTATGCAGTCGAGACGTTTTCGACCGCCGCTGCGTTGTTTAACGTCATCCGGATGCGCTCGCCTGCTGCGATCATCCTGGATGTCAGGCTTCCGGACAAGTCGGGTATTGACGTTCTAAAGACGTTGAAATCCGAAAATTACCCTGTCCCGGTCCTGATGATCACAGGTCATGGGGATGTGCCGATGGCCGTTGAGGCGATCAAGCTTGGTGCCTATGATTTCGTCGAAAAGCCGTTCTCCATGGACGTGCTGCTCGATCAGCTCAAGGGTGCCATGGATGCACAGACGCTGAAGGAACTGGGCGGCAACGATCTTGACCTCACCAACATCGGCGGCAGCGTCCTGACACCGCGCGAACGCGAGGTTCTGCGGGAAATCGCGACCGGCGCGTCCAGCAAGGAAGCCGGACGTATTCTCGGCATCAGCCCGCGGACGGTGGAAGTCCATCGTGCGCGGATCATGGACAAGCTCGGTGCGCGCAATGCGGCGGATCTCATGCGGATCATCTTTTCGCATAGCAGCTGAGAGGCCGCACGCCGTTGACATGAGGTCGGATTCTGACCTCATGCTTCGGCATGACTGACTGGCTCCAGAGGATACGGGCGGACATCGAGACGTTGCTCGCCGCCGCTCTTGGTGTCCTTGCCTTCAACGCCATTTCCTTTCCCGCCGCGACTTTGTCGGGCGCCATGATCGGCGTGACGGCACTGCTCGCAATCGGGCGGGAAGTGCGCCTGCACAATGCCTTGCGTGATCTTGGCATGCTGCTCGGCGGTGTCGCCATGGGCAGTTCAGTGACGCCGGAAATGCTGCAGGGATTCCAGCGCTATCCCGCGAGTCTGGTGATCTTCGCACTGTCCATTGCTGCCACCATGATGCTGACCCAGGCCTATCTGCGCAGGATCGGCGGGTGGGACAAGGCGACAGCCTTCTTTGCATCTGCTCCGGGGGCGCTCACCAGCGTGCTGGCAGTTGCTGCGGATACGCGCGCTGATCTGCTCAGGGTCACGATGGCCCAGTGCGTCCGCCTGTTCATGCTGATCGCCTTTCTGCCAAGCGTTGTTTCCGCGACAGGAGGAACCACCATCATTCTGGGCAAGGGAACGGCAAGCGCGGGCGCGCTTTTGGCGATCCTGGCTGGCGGCGGTGCGATGGCCTATGGCCTCCAGAGGCTCGGGATGGCCGCCCCGTGGATTTTTGGCGGCATGGTCGTCTCGGCCCTGCTTCACGGTGCCGATGTTGTGCGGGGCGACCCACCGGACTGGACGATGCATATCGGCTTTGCCCTGGTGGGCATCTATGTCGGAACGCGCTTTGCGCAGATCACCCGCAAGCTGCTGATGTCCACGCTTGCGGTGTCCTTCGGCGCTTTCGCCGTCAGCCTTGGCGTGGCGATTGTCTGCGCCTGGCTCGCCTCGATCGTCGCCGATGTCTCGTTCGGACAGGCGCTGGTGGCGTTTGCTCCGGGTGGACTGGAAGCGATGATCATCCTGGGCGTCGCGCTCGGACTGGATCCCATCTATGTCGGACTGCACCATCTCGTCAGGTTCTTCGGCATCGGCCTGCTGATTCCCTTCAGTGCAGGCTGGGCGAACCGCGATTGAAAATTCCGTCGCACCGTTCATGAATTCAGCCAAAAGTTAACGGTCCATTTACCACGCCGGGGCAATTTTTGCCGGGCTGCAGGACAGGGTCTGGATGGGGTGATTCGGCATTCCCCTCCCCTTTCCTTCCCGCAGCGCCGTTTCGACCGGACGATGGGCTGTGTAATGGCATATGGTTATTCCCGGGGGAGCAGAGGCTACGAGCCTGATCCCCGCGACGTGATCGAGGACGCTGCCCGTGATGCGGGCATGAGCGTGCAGCAATGGCTCGACCGTGCGGTTGGCGCGGACAATGACTATGGCCGTCGCGGCAGCCGCCGCCGGTCCGGCCGCGATCAGTTTGACGAAAGCCCGCTGGAAGCAGCGGCACGGCGCATCGAGCGCCGCGCATCCCGCGATCAGGATCTTTATTCCGACGGGCGCGCAGACCACATCCTGCACAGCGCGCTGGAGACGATCCGCGCCAACGAGGAGCGGACAGCCTCCGCACTCGAAATACTGGAACGGCGGATCGACGGCCGCATGGGCGAGTCCGACCGGCCGTTGGACAATCGCGTTCTGGGACTGATCGACAGCATAGAACGTGGCATGGGCCCGCGCGCCACTTCGGCCGCGGCAAGAGCATCCCAGTCGCACCCAGATCCGGACCTGATCGAGGCGCTGGAGCAGAAGATCTCGAACGTTGTCGACATGATCGAGAAGCGCGGCAGCGCAGCCGAGCCAGGAACCCACGACCGGCAATCGGGTCAGCGGCGCGACCTGCGCTCGCGTTCCGGGTCCTCCGATGCTGGCCCGGCAGGCGCTGCCAGCACGACACATCTCTCCCGTATCGAACGGCAGCTTGCCGCCTTCGGTCAACGCATCGATGCCCTGTCTCTTCAGACGGCGCATCGCGGCCAGGCAGGCAGCATGGGCCAGCTCAACCAGATGCAGCAGGAGATCGCGCGGCTGGGTGGCAATGCGCAGGCGGGTCACGCGCCCGACGTTCATGCCGCGATCCACGCACTGGAACACAAGCTCGCCCGGTTCGAACAGGGACCGATGGCTGGCAAGCAGTTCGAGCGGCTCCTGGCGGAAATCTCCGCGATGCGCGCCGGTCTGCACCAACGCGACAGCGCGGGCAGCCCGGATTTCTCAGCACTTGAACGGCATTTCGAGACGCTTGAAAACCGCCTTGAGGCCATCACCGACAAGGTGATGACGATGCGGGTTTCCGGTGTGCGGGATCTGCGGGGGCAAAAGTCGGTCGAGACCGCCATCGATGAACTGAAGCATCTCGTGCAGGCCAGCCGCGCACCCGCGGAGGACAGCCGCGTGCTCGGCGCACTCCAGTCGCTGGAGCAGCGCCTTGAAGCAATGGAGCGTGCTCCCCAGGAGCTTGCGGCCAGGATCGATCGCTTCCAGACACTCGAGGACAAGCTGGATGCCATCCAGCAGGCTCCCTCCGAGATTGCCAGGCGCCTTGATCATCTTCAGTCCCTGATGGCAGAGAGGCCTGCCGCACTCGCGCCGATCCCGGGCAATGTGGAAGTGCTGCTCGGCAGCATCGCCGCCCGGCTTGAGAGTCTCCAGAACGGTCCTTCGGATGACCAGGCTTTCGAGAGATTGCACCTTGATATTCAGGCCCTCAGCCGCAAGCTTGAAGCCGTTCCGGCGGCGCAGCAGGGTCTGGGCATCGCCGATGTCAGCGGACTCGAGCGCTCGATCAGCGACCTTTTCCGCCAGCTCGACGGAATCAAGTCCGACATAGGCACGGCAACGGAACACGCCATACACCGTGCCGCGACAGATGTGCTGAGCAAGGCCCCCGTCCAGACCGGATCGACCGGCAACGGTGCCGACACTGCGCAGGTCCAGCGCACGCTTTCCGACATTCACGTGGCGCAGCAGGAAGCAGAGCGGCGCACCACCGAGACGCTTGGTGCCGTCCATGACACGTTGCAGCGTGTGGTTGACCGTCTGGTCGACATGGAAAGGGACATGAAGCGGCGCGATGAGATGCCCGCGCCTGTCGCCGCGCCGCAGCCCACCATGGCTCCCACCATGAGCCCGATGCGGCCATCGATGCCCCTGCAGCCGCTGGCGCAGCACCAGCCGACAAAGACTCACGCATCTCCCGTGCAAGAAGATGCCTTCCCGGACGAATTTGCCCTCGCGCCCAAAGACATTGCCCACGCGCCAAGAACACCCTCGTCGATGGTCGAGGCACCGCACGCCGCGCCACCGCCGCTGGTTATGGAACCACCGGTCGCATCGATGCCACCGTTGCCGTCATCGGGTCCTGGACCGATGCCGCTCAAACCGCTCATGGCCAATCCGCTGCCGCCGCTGGGCGCCGCCGAGCCAAGGCCTGCCTCGGTTGAGCCTATCCGGCACGAGCCGCCTCTCCATACCAATGCCGTTCAGGACACCATCGCCAGCATGCGAGCCCAGCGCATGGGTGTTTCGGCACCTGTCGCGATGGAAGAGCCCGCAAGCAAGAGCGCCTTTGCCTCGGCTTTTGCCGCAGCCAAGGGAGCAGTGGCTGGAATCAAGCTCGGGAAGGGCAAACCAAAGGCCGAGGCGCCAACACCGGATCGGGATGGCGATGATCCCCGGTCAGCCGCGCATGTCCCGTCACAATCGCCCTCCGTCAGCACGCTGAATGATCCGCTGGATCTGCCGCTCGAACCCGGATCCGGCAGGCCCGGACAGGATCGGTTGCTGAAGGCAGATTCATCCGCCAGCAATGATCCGAAAGCCAACTTCCTCGCAGCAGCGCGCCGCGCCGCCCAGACCGCTGCGGATCAGTCCGCGGATGTCCTTGCCGAGACAAAAGCCAGGGCAACTGACAAATCCTTCGCGGCTTCCGGCAAGACAGCGCTGAGCAAGAAGCATGCTTTGCTTCTGGGCCTGGCCGCCCTGATCGTCGCGGTGGGCGCAACGGTGCAGTTCACACGCGATCCCGAACCTGCTGTTCAGCCCAAGGTCGAGGCTCCCGCCAGAAAGTCCACCGTGCTGGAGCGTGCGGTCGATCGTCTGGCCCAGGCGAACACCACCCCGCGCGAGACGACGCCGCCCGTTGTGCAGCCGCGCCAGATCCTGCCAGCAACATCCGATCCGTTGCCGGCCCAGCTTTCCGCCGCCAAACCGGATGACCGGGTCTTGAGCCAGCCTCCGCGTCAGGCGCAGGGGCAGGCCGCTTTCCTGCCATCAGATCCCGCCACAGTCGGGTCACTCGGACCAGAGGCCGGACGGACCACGCAAATGACAGCGCCCCCGGGAAAACCAGGCACCACCGCAACCGCCGATCCGCTCTTCCGCTTCGAAGGCATCCGCGACGCCGAGCGGCTGAAGGAAGCCGCGCGTGCGGGCGATGCATCCGCCTTCATCGAGCTGGGCACCCGCTACCTCGAGGGCAAGGGCGCTCCACGCGATCCGAAGGCCGCCGCGCTTTGGTTCGAGCGGGCCGCCGATTTCGGCTCGGCACCGGCGCAATACCGCCTCGGCGCGCTCTATCGCGAAGGGCGCGGCGTCGAGCGCAACACGCGCATGGCGTTGAAGCACTTTCAGACCGCTTCGGATGCAGGCAATGCCCGCGCCATGCACAACACGGCTGTGCTTCTGGCCGAAGGTGTCAACGGCAGCCCCGAGTACGCCGCCGCCAGCGAATGGTTCAAGAAGGCGGCTGAGTTCGGCATCCGCGACAGCCAGTACAACCTGGCGATCCTCTACGCACGCGGCCTTGGTGTAAGCCAGGACCTCATGGCGTCCTACGCCTGGTTCGCGGCCGCTGCCGCCAACGGCGACGAGGATGCCGGCAAGAAGCGCGACGAGGTCGGCGCACGGCTCTCCGGCGAGAAGCTGCAACAGGCCAAGGCGGCTGCAACCGCGTGGAAGCCCAAGACACCGGACCCCGCAGCCAACGAAGTCACTGTGCCGGCTGGCGGCTGGGACGCCGCCGTTTCCGCGCCAGCCGGCAACAAGCCGAAGCCGACCAGAAGCTGATCTTCCCGGAAGCGCAGCTTTGACTCCGCCATAAAAAGGGTTGCGGCTTGCTGCCGCGCCTGTTTCAAAGGCAAAGCCGCCCGTGCGCAGGCATCCACGAGTTCCGATCCATTGCAGATCTATTTGCCCATAGCCGAGCTGCCCGTCAGCATTTTCCTGATTTTGGGAATGTCGGCGGCTGTCGGCTTCATTTCCGGCTTGTTCGGTGTCGGCGGTGGCTTCCTGATGACGCCGCTGCTGGTGTTTCTTGGCATTCCGCCAGGCGTTGCCGTTGCGACCGGCACAGCCCAGATCGCGGCCTCCTCGATGACCGGGGTGCTCACCTACTGGCGACGCAAGGCGCTGGACGTAAAGCTCGGCGCGGTGCTCGTGGGAGGCGGCATCGTCGGCACTTTCCTGGGCGTCATATTCTTCAATGCGATGCGGCGCGCCGGTTACTTCGATCTGGTCCTCGTGCTGTCCTATGTCACGCTGCTGGGAAGTGTCGGCGGCTTGATGCTGATCGAAAGCCTGCGGGCCACCTTCCTCCCCAAGCCCGTTAAGCCCCACCGTCCCACCCGGCTTGATGGCCGCTGGTGGTTCGAAACGTTGCCCTTCCCCGTCAAATTCGAAAGGTCCGGACTGATGATCAGCGTCATTCCGGTCATTGCTCTCGGCCTTTTCATCGGCTTTGCCGGTGCCGTTCTGGGCATTGGCGGCGGCTTCATCGTGGTTCCGGTGCTGATCTATGTCTTCCGTGTTCCGACAGCTGTCGTTGTCGGCACGTCATTGTTCCAGATTCTCTTCACGATGATGGCGGCCACCATGCTGCACGCCGTGACCAACCAGTCGGTTGATTTCGTTCTGGCGCTGATCCTGATCGTCGGCAGCGTGATCGGCGCGCAGTTTGGAGCCCGCGCGGGGCAGAACCTGCGGGGAGAGTATTTCCGGTTGCTGCTCGCCGTGCTGATCTTTGGCGTTGCGATCCGCTTTGCGATCGAGATCGGCGTCAAGCCCAACGAACCCTTCTCGATCGAACAGCAGCAGGAGAACCGCCAGTGATGCGGATGGTCCTTGCCCTGATCGCCTTGCTGGGAATCGCCTCGGAAGCTTCAGCCGAAAGGCTGATCACCTCGGTGTCGACCAGCCGTGTGCTGATCACGTCGAGCTATACCGGTGCCGAGCTTGTCCTCTTTGGCGTGATCGAGCGGGACGGCGCGAGCGTCTCGCGCTCCGGCCCCTATGACATTGTCGTGACCGTCAAGGGCCCCGTCAGCCCGATCACGGTGCGCGAGAAGCAGCGGATGGGGCCATTGTGGGTCAATGCCGACCAGCGCAAATATGTCGGCCTGCCGGGATATCTCGCCATCCATTCCTCGCGCCCGATGACCGAAGTGACAAGCGACGGATTGCGCGAGCGCTTCCAGTTCGGCCTGATGGAAAGCGTGGCACCACGCGGCGGTGGCATGAGCGCCGATCATCGCCAGAATTTTCACCACGCGCTGATCCGCATCCGGTCAAACGCACGCCTGTTCCAGGCCAATGACAAGGGCGTCGTGTTCCTGGCACCCGGCCTGTTTCGCGCCGCCATCAGCCTGCCCGCCACTGCACCGCTTGGCAACTATGAGGCCACCGTCACGCTGCTGTCGGACGGCGCGCCGCTCGCAACGGAGAAAACCGATTTCGAGGTGGTGAAAACCGGCTTCGAGGCGCAGGTGGCCATGGCTGCTTTCAGCCAGCCCTGGCTCTACGGCCTGTTCACGGTGTTTCTGGCGCTTGGCTTTGGCTGGCTCGCGAACTATGCCTTCCGCAGAGATTGAGCGGCGGTGACCATGACGGACGAACGCATTCCCCATTCCGCCCTTGTGCTGGGCCTTGCAGGGCTGATCCCGTTTGTCGCCTGCGCGGCAGCGATCTGGATCGGGAACACCCTTCCCCTGTTCGATGATCCCGCCCGCGCGATGCTGGCCTACGGTGCGATCATCCTGTCGTTCCTCGGCGGGGTGCGCTGGGGATTTGCCCTGCGCATGACGGATACCGGTCTTCAAAGCCGCTCGTTTTGCCTCTCCGTGGTCCCCTCTATCGCCGCCTGGCTGACACTGCTGGGGCCCGTGCTGATGGGCCTCGCGATCATGCCCGTGATGCTTCTGCTGCTGGGCTTCGCGGACGAGCAATTGCCGAAGGTCGGCGTTCCGGTGTGGTACCGCAAGCTCAGGCGGATACTGACGGCAGCCGTGGTGCTGAGCTTTCTGGCAGCCGTTGCGGGTGTTGCGAGGTAGCGCTCAGTCGCCCGCCAGCCGTGCCCGCGCCACGGCAAAGACGCGCGTCGTACCACAGACATGGGCAGTGAATGCTCCCCGCCCGAACAATCCCGCGACGGCGGGCACCATGCAATTCAGGCCACCGGCATAGGCACCGAACGCCGGCAGGATCATGCGGTGGCCGTCGCTGACGAAGGCCTTGCGCCGCACCTTGCCGCGCTCGCTCACAACCTTTGCCGCCGGATGCAGATGCCCCGCCATCTCGCCCGGCTGTACGCCCGGCTGCGGTTCATGCCGGAAGGTCAGCGGACCCAGCACCAGCGCCGTCAGACGCTCGCCTGGCAGGCCGGACGGAATCTCGGGGTCGTGGTTGCCAGTGATCCAGACCATCTGCAGACCAGCAGAAAGTACTGACAAAGCCGAGAGTGCCGCCTCGTCCATCCGTTGGCCTGCTCCGGTATCGTGGAAACTGTCGCCCAGCGCGATCAGGCGCTGCGGCCGGTGCCGGGCAACGACGCGAACCAGCTTCGCCAGTGTCGCCGCACTGTCGTAGGGCGGCAGCAACTGGCCACGTGCCGCGAAGGCCGAACCTTTCTCGAGGTGCATGTCCGCGACGATGAGCGTGCGCTCGTCGGGCCACCAGACCGCGCCATGGTGGTCCAGGTGCAAGGTGGCACCGTTGACGTTCACTGCGCTCATGCTGATGTCATCCGGACGGATCACCGTTTGCGCTGAAATCACTCAGGTCCTGCTCCCCATCACGTCTGCCATCATCTCCCCCGCCGCTTCTTCCAGCAGTGCATCGGCTGCCTCTCCATTGACCGCCTCGCGGCCGATTTCGAGCAGCACGGGAACCGCCAGCGGTGACACGCGCTCCAGCGCCTTGTGGACGATTCGCCCCCGCACGCGCGACAGCATATCGCTCAATCGCCCGATATCGAGAAGCCCCGTTGCCGCATCGGCGCGCGCCGCGCGCAGGAGGATGTGGCCAGGCTCATGCGAGCGCAGCACATCATAGACGAGATCGGTCGACATCGTGACCTGGCGGCTGCGCTTTTCCTGTCCGGGGAACTTCCGCTCGATCAGCCCGGCAATCACGGCGCAATAGCGAAACGTGCGCTTCATCAGGCCGCTCTCCGCCAGCCATTCCTCCAGATCATCCCCCAGCATGTCCTGATCGAACAGCGCGCCGATGAACCCAGGTTCCCGCGCCGCCCTGAGCGAGATGTCGCTCAGACCCCAGACCGACAGCGCATAATCGTTGCAGACAAAGCCTTGCGGCTTCATCCCGGCCCGCTCGAGCCTGCGCGTCAGCAGCATGCCCAGGGTCTGGTGCGCCAGCCTGCCCTCGAACGGATAGGCCACGAGGTGAAAGCGCCCGCCACGCGGAAAGGTCTCGACCAGCATGTCGCCAGCCTGAGGCAAGACGCTCTTGTCCTGCTGCAGCCTCAGCCAATCCGCGACCTGATCCGGCAGCGCAGTCCAGCTCTCGGGGTCACCCAGCATGTTCCGCACGCGGGCGGCCAGATGCGTGGAAAGCGGAAACTTGCCGCCTGCATAGCTCGGTACCTTGGGATCGGTCCGGGGTGCCGCACGGGAAACGAGCACGCTGTCCTCGAAAATGCCCTCGAACCGCAGCACCTCGCCGCCGAAGATGAAGGTATCGCCATGCACCATGGTTTCGGCGAAATACTCCTCCACCTCGCCGATCATCCGCCCGCCCATCATGGCGCCGCGCCCCTTGCGGCCAAATCTCACCTTCAGCATCGTCGCCTCGACAATGGTACCGACATTCATGCGATATTGCTGGATGATCCGCGGGTTGGCGGCACGCCAGAACCCGCCCTGGCCCTGCCGGATCTTGGCGAAGCGCTCATAGCTTTTCAGTGCATAACCACCCGTCGCCACGAAGGCGAGAACAGCGTCGAAAGTCTCGCGGTCCACTTCCGCATAGGGCGCGGCGGACGTGATTTCAGCGAACAGATCATCCGCCAGGAACGGCGCGGTGCAGGCCATGCCCAGCACATGCTGCGCCAGCACATCCAGCGCGCCGGTGCGGCTGACGGCGGCGTCCTGTTCACCCGCCCGGGCCGCATCGACGGCAGCCCGGCATTCCAGCACCTCGAAGCGGTTGGACGGCACCAGAATGGCCTTGGACGGCTCATCGAGCCGGTGGTTGGCGCGCCCCACCCGCTGCAGCAGACGGCTTGCCCCTTTGGGCGCACCGACATTGATGACGAGATCAACGTCTCCCCAGTCGATGCCGAGATCCAGCGTCGCCGTGCAAACGATGGCATCGAGCCCGCCAGCGCCCATCGCGGCTTCCACCTTGCGTCGCTGGCCCACGTCGAGCGAACCATGGTGGAGCGCGATGCGCAAACCATCCTCGTTCGCACCCCACAGCAGCTGGAACAGGAACTCCGCCTGCATGCGCGTGTTGACGAACACCAGCGTGAGTCTGTGCCGCCCGATCAGTTCGTAGATCTCACGAATGGCATGCTTCGAGGTGTGGCCGGACCAGGGCAGGCGCTCGGCTGTGTCGAGAATTTCGATGACGGGCGGCGCAGCAATTGACTTTTCCGCCAGCACAAGATCGGCGAGGTTTGTCCATTCCTTCTCCCTCGGGAGAAGGTGCCTGACAGCGGCAGGTGGATGAGGGTAAACCCCTGACGTCAGCGGATCTCCCTCATCCGTCAGGCTTTGCCTGACACCTTCTCCCAAGGGAGAAGAAAACAAGATGCCCTGTCCCACCAGCCATGCCTGCAACTCTGGCGGATCACGCACCGTCGCCGACAGGCCGGTGGCCACCAGCTTCGGAGACAGCTTCCGCAGGCGCGCGAAATCCAGCGCCAGCAGGTCACCCCGCTTGCTCGGTGTGAGCGAATGCAGCTCATCGAAGATCACGCGTTCAAGACTGTCGAAGAAGCTCTCGGCGTCTTTTGATGACACCATCAGCGCCACCTGCTCCGGCGTCGTCAGCAGGATATCCGGCGGCTGACGGCGCTGGCGATCGCGTTTCGATGCAGGCGTGTCGCCGGTCCGGGTCTCGACGCGGACGGGCAGGCCCATCTCGGCGATCGGCTTCTCGAGGTTGCGCTCGATATCGACGGCCAGGGCTTTCAGCGGCGAGATGTAGAGCGTGTGAATGCCGGTGGGCCGGATGGCATTGCGCTTCGGGCGATCCGCCAGTTCGATCAGCGTGGGCAGGAACCCCGCCAAAGTCTTGCCCGCACCCGTTGGCGCGATCAGCAGGGTTGAACGGCGCGCGGCGTGCTTCTCGATCAGCGCGAGCTGATGCGCCCGTGGCTGCCAGCCCTTCGCCGCGAACCAGTCCTGGAAGCGCGGCGGCAGAAGGTCAGACGACATCGCCGCCAGCCATCTGCCCCAGGACGACCACAAGCCCATGGACCGGCTTTCCCGCATCCTGCCGCGTGATGCAGGGCGCGAGCAGCAGCACCGTCAAACCGGCACCGCGGACAGTGGTACGCAGATACGCCTCGCTGTGGTGAAAGCGCAGGTCATGTCCGATGCGGTATCCATCACCCTCCAGGGACTGCACGGTGAAGGCAAAAAGACCCCCGTCCCGCAGTGCGCGCGTCGCCGAGCGCAACACCGGCGCAAGATCACCGAGATAGACCAGAACATCAGCAGCCAGCAGGAGATCGAAGGACGCATCGGATTGCCCGTCGAGAAACGCCAGGAGATCACCGCAGGACAGTTCACCGGCCCGGTAGAGACCACTCTGAGCCGCCTTGACGACCATCGCCGCGGACAGATCAACGCCCGCCATGGCATCGACATGATGTGCTATGGCCGCAGCCATCAGGCCGGTCCCGCAGCCCAGATCCGCCGCGCGGCCGAAATGGAACGGGCGTCCCGCCACGCTGCACACCGTCTCCAGCGCAGCCATCACGATCTGCGGTCCGCTGTAATTGAGCCCCCTCAACAGATGGTCATCGAAGCGATCGGCGTAGTCATCGAACAATCGAGCGACATAGGCGGGCGCCATCTGCCCATCTGCCACCCCCAGACGCGCCAGCCGCACACCGGCACCCTGCGCATCGGCAGGAGCCAGTGCCAGCACCCTTTGAAAGGCCGCGACGGCTGCGGCAGGAACACCGGCTTTTTCTTCCGCCTCGCCCAGACCGAACCAGGCTGGTGCCCAGTTTGGCGTCAGTTCCAGAACCTGCCGGAAAAGGTCTGCTGCCTCAGGGAAATAGCCTTCCGTGAGCAGATCCTGCGCATAGTGATACCGCCGGTCTGCGTTGAGATCACCGGAGGAGTGCGAGGTCATGCGAGCCTGCTTCCTTCTCCCCTGGGAGAAGGTGGTCGCCTCTTGGCGACCGGATGAGGGTAAACCACTGAGCCTTGGAATTCTCCCTCATCAGTCAGGCTCCGCCTGCCAGCTTCTCCCAAGGGAGAAGCAAGAGAGCACATGAGCACCGTCACCCCCACCGGTAGTTGAAACTCACGCTGATGCGATCATCTTCCGCCATGTGGAGCGGCACCTCATGGCGCAGGAAGCTCTCCCACAGCAGCACCGTGCCAGGCTCCGGCGCGCGGTAGATGAAGCTGCGGTTGTCCTCCGCCGCCTTGGCCTTGCGCGGCGGCGCGGCCATCATCATGGCGTGGCGGGGATCCTCGAATTTGATCGCCGAAGCGCCGTCCGGCATCGCGACATAGACCGTGCCGGAAATCACGCTGTGCGGGTGGATGTGCGAGGTGTGAACGCCACCTGGCGGGAGAACGTTGATCCAGATCGAATCCAGCACGATTCTCTTGCCCGACAGGTCGTATTCCAGCGTCTTGGCGAATTCCGCCACATGCCGGTCCAGCCGTTTCTGCAGCTGCTTGAACGCCGGAAAGCGCCAGGGCAGATCGTCCAGCGAGGCATAACTGGTGTAGCCGGGAAAGCCGTTCTTGCGGCACCAGAGCTGCCCTGCCGTATCATCCTCGGCGATGGCGCGACAGCTGGCATCCAGCTCCGCCAAAAACCCGTCGCCGGGATCGGCAATGACCCCGGTGTAAAGATGCGTCACGAAGAGCTTTTCGATGCTTCCCATGCCAGCGGGGTAGCCCGATGCCAGCGGCCTGTCAAAGCCGGGGCAAGGTCACAGCGACGAAACGCGAACCCGGACGAGGCCACGCCCGGTCATGCCAAGCTGGCGCGCCGCAACACCCGAAACGTCGACCACCCGGCCCCGCACCCAGGGGCCACGGTCGTTGACGCGCACCACAACGCTGCGCCCGTTCGACAGGTTGGTGACGCGGATCTGCGATCCGAACGGCGCGGTGCGATGGGCCGCAGTCATGGCGCTGTTGCTGTAGCGCTCGCCGCTGGCGGTTTTGCGGCCCTGAAACTTGGCACCGTAGTAGGAAGCGATGCCCTGCTGGTTGAGCGCGGAAGCGGTGGTTGCGGCGAAGGGTGCGGTGAGGAGCGCGGCGGTGAGCGCAATGGCAAGACGAAGAGGCATAGAGATTCCCATCAGGACGTTTCGCCAGCGCCTTGTCGGATGGGGCATGAATGGGGCCTAAACGGGGCGAAATGCTTGATTTCGGCTGCAATTCTGCAACACTCGGTCCAGCATGAATCGTCTTGCCCGCCTTTTCGCTTTTCTCGTTTTCGTCGTTGTTGCCGTCGTCATCGGCATCAGTCTGCTTGCGCCACATTACTGGCAATCCATGCAGGATCGGGCAAGTCGCATTCCGGGCGCACCCGATATCAAGCCAAAGGCACCCTTGTCGCTGGCCCAAAGGCTCGCCGAGAAGGGCCTGAGGCACGGTCAACCCGTCTTCATCCGGATCATGAAGGAAAGCTCCGAACTGGAGCTGTGGATGAATCAGGGAACGGAATGGTTGCTGCTGCACACCTACCCGATCTGTCGCTGGTCCGGCACCCTGGGACCAAAACTGAAGGAAGGAGATGGTCAGTCCCCGGAAGGCTTCTACCTGGTGACACGCCGGGCGCTGAATCCGAATTCAAGCTATCATCTCTCTTTCAACCTTGGTTTTCCCAACGCCTACGACAAGAACCACGGGCGTACCGGCTCCTTCCTGATGGTGCATGGCGATTGCCTGTCCATCGGCTGCTACGCCATGACGGATGCCGGAATAGAGGATATCTACGGCTTGGTCGAAGCAGCCCTTCGCAATGGGCAATCCTCGGTTCCGGTGCACGTGTTTCCATTTCGAATGACGGAAGAGAACCTTGCTCGGCACTCCCGTTCCGAATGGACAGGCTTCTGGCGCAATCTCAAGGAGGGCTGGGATTACTTCGAAACAACCCGGCAGCCGCCGCAGGCGATGGCCTGCGGGAGGCGCTACGGGTTTGGTGGCGGGGGAAAGGGAGGAGAATGCAGAGAAGTCGCGGGGATGTGAGGTCTATCGAAACACCAGGAAAATCGAAAACCAGAATACAATCGAGATCGAAAAACGAAGCTGGTTCCAAAGGCGGCAGAAAATGCAGTTGCCTTGTCTTGATCAGACACAAGCGTGATTTGTCCGGTTTCGCCCAGACGACGTTCAAGCTCCACTGCCCGCTTGGTCAACAGGTCGAACATCCACAGGCATCTGCGTTCGATCAGCCAGGCAATCGACGTTATAGCGACTCCCATGAATGCAATCAGAAACACCAGCTTGCTGGTGTT
The DNA here is from genome assembly GCA_031377545.1 of Hyphomicrobiales bacterium. Classification (GTDB taxonomy): domain Bacteria; phylum Pseudomonadota; class Alphaproteobacteria; order Rhizobiales; family Beijerinckiaceae; genus JADCCX01. The sequence goes on from JANMFA010000479.1 coordinate 17,472, forward strand.
CTCAGCCGAACCAAATGCTTGACTGAGAACCGCGGTCAATCCGGCCATGAGGCACCCAAAACCGGTCAGCATGTTCTGGATGGCCCTGGCCCGAAGATCATTCAGATGCCGAAGGTTGTGACCAATTTCGGCATATTCGAGCTTGCTGCACTCAAATTGCCGATCCGTCACCTTGATACTTTCGGCCGTCAACAAATTCCCCTCACCCCTTCCCCATCACCTCATCCCTGAGCACCCTGCGCAGCACCTTGCCCACATTCGTCTTCGGCAGCGCATCGCGGAACACCACCGTCCTTGGCACCTTGTAGCCCGTGAGCTGATCGCGGCAGTGTTTGATGATGTCGGCCTCCGTCACCGCCGGGTCCTTCTTCACCACATAGGCCGCGACCGCCTCGCCCGAATGCGCATCCGGCAGGCCGATCACCGCCACCTCCAGCAC
>JANMFA010000491.1:0-2622 GCA_031377545.1 Hyphomicrobiales bacterium
CCCACCCGCGTCGCCTTAGGGCGAAGCTGCGGGATGATCAATACGCATTCCTGGTGTTCAGCAAAGAAACCGGCGTCATCGCAAGGATGTAAAGGTCCATCCAGATCGACCAGCTGTCGATATACTGGATGTCGAACTCCACGCGGCGCTGGAGCTTTTCCTCGGTGTCCGTCTCGCCGCGCCAGCCGTTGATCTGGGCGAGACCCGTAATGCCGGGTTTCATGCGGTGCCGGGCATAGTAGCCATCCACGACGTCGTTGTAGAGGCGCTCCCCGGCCTTGCAGGCCGTGGCATGGGGGCGTGGGCCGACGAGCGACAGCTCACCCTTGAGAACATTGAAGAGTTGCGGCAGCTCATCGAGAGAGGTCTTGCGGATGAAGCGTCCGACGGGCGTTACGCGCGGGTCGTCCCTGGTCACCAGCTTCACAGCCTTGGCATCGCACATGTCGGTGAACATCGAGCGGAACTTGTACACCTCGACCAGCTGGTTGTTGAAGCCGTGGCGCTTCTGTTTGAAGAAAACGGGGCCTTTCGAGGTGCATTTCACGGCACAGGCGACGGCCAGCATGACGGGTGACAGCAAAACCAGCGCAAGGGTGGCGATGACGCGGTCCTCGATTTCCTTGACGGCCCAGCCCCAATCCGACAGCGGCTTGTCGAAGACGGCGAGAAACGGAACATCTCCGATGTAGCTGTAGGCGCGCGGACGCAGGCGCAGCTTGCTCTGGTGGGCGCTGATGCGCACATCGATAGGCAGAACCCAGAGCTTTTTCATCAGGTGGAGGATGCGCTCCTCGGCTGTCGCGGGCAAAGTCACGATGAGCAGATCGATGTCTTCGGCGCGGCAGAAATCCGTCATTTCCTCGAATGTGCCCAGCACCCTGTAGCGGTCTGCCGGGTTCTCCGAACGGTCCTTGGCGCGGTCATCGAACGCGCCGCATACCCTGATTCCTGCCGTTTTGGAGCGGCGCAGCTGTTTGATCAGCTCTTCCGCCGGACGTCCGCCACCGACAATCACGGCGCGGCGGGTCAACCGTCCCGCCAGCATCCAGCGTGTGGTCTGCCAGGCAATGGCGATGCGCGATACGGCCAGCGTGGCGAAGGTCATGAGAAACCATGTGGCCAGAAACTGGCGCGGAACAGTGGCTTCCAGGCCACCCAGATAGACCAGACCGATCAGCCCGCCGAAAGCCGCGAGCAGACCGCCTGCCACCCTGGCGCATTGCCTCACGGTATGGCCGAGCGCGGCGATCGTGTAGGCCCAGAGCCTCTGCAGGGCGAACAGCACGACACCGGACATGGCGATACCCAGCAGCAGCGGAGACCACGCCATGCCCTGAGCCGTTTCGGGCGTCAGGGCTGCTGCACAAAGCGCGGACAGCACGACGATGACTGTATCCAGCATGGCCACGCCCGCCACCAGCATCGGCTGGTCGATGGGTTCTGGGAGCGTTCTTGGCGATTCGGCCGGAGTTGGGGATGAAGGTGTGGTCGGCAAGGGCATGGACAATTCCGGTGAAGTCAGAGGTTGCGGAACGCTACCGGAAATTCGCTGCAGGAGGTTTAAGGTATGTGGTTAAGCCACTGTTTACCGTCTTTCCCTCCGCCGCCGGGCCTGCAACTGTGGGAAGACAGGGGTGGAAGGCCTGCCGCATTTGTTCTAAAGGGCCGGGCTTCAATTGAGGATTGGGTGAAACTGCCGATGCGTGCCTTGCAACTCCATGGTGACCGGGATCTGCGTCTTGTCGAGATGGAGGATCCGGCGGCCCCTGCTGCGGGTGAGGTCCAGATCGCCGTCAGCCATGTGGCCCTGAACCACATCGATGTCTGGGGCTTCCGTGGCATGGCCTTTGCCAAGCGCCAGATGCCGCTTGTGGTGGGAGCAGAAGGTTCAGGCCGGATCGTCGCTGTCGGAGAGGGCGTCACCCATGTGAAGCCGGGTGACCGCGTGACCATGTATGGCGCATTGACCTGCGGTGAGTGCCGGAACTGCAAGGCAGGCATCGACAACCTCTGCGAGGATGTGAAGGGTGTCTATGGTTTCCACATCCACGGCTTTGCCCGCGAGAAGCTGAACATGCCCGCGCGCCTTGTTGTGAAGGTTCCCGATGGTGTGGAGCAGGCGGATGCGGCCTGTGCGGGCATCGCGTTTGGTACGACCCAGCATATGCTGTTCGACAATGCGAAGCTGCTGCCGGGCGAGACCGTGCTGGTGCATGCTGGCGGCTCGGGTATCGGCACCGTGGCGATCAAGATGGCGAAGGCCATCGGTTGCACGGTGATCACGACGGTTGGCGATGATGAAAAGGGCGTGAAGGCCAAGGCGCTGGGGGCTGACCACGTCATCAACTACACGACGGAGCGTTTCGAGGGCGAGGTGCGCCAGTGGACGAAGCGCAACTCCCGGATGGTCGGTGTGGATGTTGTTTTCGAGCACGTTGGCGCGGACACCTGGAACGGCTCGCTGCTGTCCATGAAAAAGGGAGGGCGTCTTGTCACCTGCGGCTCCACATCGGGCGTCACCACCACGATGAACCTGATGCAGCTGTTTCAGCAGCAGTACCGCATCTTCGGTTCGTTCGGCTGCCGCATCGAGAACATCAGCCAGAGCCTGGACAAGAT
>JANMFA010000493.1:0-1852 GCA_031377545.1 Hyphomicrobiales bacterium
GCCATGACCCAGCCGGTGACGACGGTCAACACCGTCACCTGGGAGCTGCTTGCGCAGTAGTTCGCGGGGCTCTGCCGGCTCTGCCCCGCGTCCCCGCCGAAGGCTGCCGTCCGGCCAGCCCCCGGGCAAAAGCTAGTGTCATGACACTAGCCCACGGGAGAAAGGCTGACTTCGGTCTTGGCCCCGGCCGCGTCGCCGCGCTTGCGCTTGTAGGCCGCGCCGAGGAAGCCGCGGAACAGCGGGTGCGGTTTGACCGGGCTGCTCTTGAATTCGGGATGGGCCTGGGTGGCGACGAAGAAGGGATGCTCCTTCAGTTCGATGATCTCGACCAGGCTCTGTTCGGGCTTGCTCGGATCGGGCATGTAGAGGCCGCTGAAGACCAGGCCGGCGGCTTCGAACTGGGCCCGGTAGGCGTTGTTGAACTCGTAGCGGTGGCGATGGCGCTCGGACACCGATTCGGCCCCGCCATAGAGCTTGGTCGCCCGGCTGGTCCGCTTGGGCAGGGTGCAGATGTAGGCGCCCAGGCGCATGGTTCCGCCGAGGTTGCTCGCGGCGATCAGGTCCTTCTGCGAATCCATGGGCACGATCACCGGATGCGGCGTCTTCTCGTCCATCTCGGTCGAGTTGGCGCGTTCGAGGCCGAGGACGTTGCGTGCGAATTCGATGGTCGCCGCCTGCATGCCCAGGCACAGGCCGAGGTAGGGGATGCCGGTCTCGCGGGCCAGGCGGATGGCGCGCAGCTTGCCTTCGAAGCCGCGCTTGCCGAAGCCGCCAGGCACCAGGATGCCATCGATGCCGTCGAGCTGCTTGCGCCAGTCATCGCCTTCCAGCGATTCGCTTTCGAGACGTACGATCTCGGCCTTGAGCAGGTGGGCATACGCCGCGTGGTCGATCGACTCGGTCACCGACTTGTAGGCGTCCTGGTGGTCGATGTATTTGCCGACCAGGGCGATGCGGACGGTGTCCTTGGGCTTCTTGATGTGCCCGACCATCAGGTCCCAGTCGTGCATGTCGCAGGCGCGCTTGGGCAGGCGCAGGCGGTTGGCGAGCAGTTCGTCCATACCCTGCCGCATCAATACCTGAGGCACCTCGTAGACCGAGGTCGGCACGTCGACCAGGTCGATGACGTTGTTGAGGTCGACGTTGCAGAACAGGGCCAGCTTGTCCTTTACGCTCTTGCCCAGCGGCTTCTCGGCGCGGCAGAGCAGGAAGTCGGGGATGATGCCGATCTCGCGCAGCTTCTGCACGCTGTGCTGCGTGGGCTTGGTCTTCAGCTCACCGGCGGCCGGGATCCACGGCACCAGCGTCAGGTGCACGAAGGCGGCGTTCGTGGGCCCCATCTTCAGGCTCATCTGGCGCACCGCCTCCAGGAACGGCAGCGATTCGATGTCGCCCACGGTGCCGCCAATCTCGACGATGGCGACATCCATTTCCTGGGCCGCGCCCATGCCGGCGCCGCGGCGGATGTAGTCTTGAATCTCGTTGGTGACATGCGGAATCACCTGCACCGTCTTGCCGAGGTATTCGCCGCGGCGTTCCTTGCGGATCACAGAATCGTAGATCTGCCCGGTGGTGAAGTTGTTCGAGCGCGTCATTCGCGTCGTGATGTAGCGCTCGTAGTGGCCGAGGTCAAGGTCGGTCTCGGCGCCGTCGTCGGTGACGAACACCTCGCCATGCTGGAACGGGCTCATCGTTCCGGGATCGACGTTGAGATAGGGATCGAGCTTCTGGAAGGTCACGGAAAGTCCGCGCGCCTCGAGCAGCGCGCCGATGCTCGCGCTCGCGATGCCCTTCCCGAGCGAGCTGACGACGCCGCCAGTCACGAAAATGAATTTTTGCTTCTTCGCTGGAG
>JANMFA010000517.1:0-1599 GCA_031377545.1 Hyphomicrobiales bacterium
GCCGGTATCGCGAATCGCCTTATCTCTATGAATTGCTAATGGCCGCTGCGCTGCTTCCAAACACACTGTCAGGTATCGCGCGTGCGCTTGTGCAGAGTGACCGCCTGACGATCGCCGATGCCGAAAGCTTGGTAAACGATGCCAAAGCGGCCGGCGTGACGTTCGTGGAGCAGGTCATAGCATCCAAGCGCATGAGTGCGCGGGATGTTGCTCAGTTCGGCTCGGAAGTTTTCGGATATCCGCTGCTCGATCTGGCGACCTACGATCCACATCAGGTGCTAAGCGATGCAATCGATCGCAAACTGGTGCAGCAGCACCGGGTGGTCGCGTTGGCCAAGCGCGGCAACCGCCTGTCAGTGGCGATCTCGGATCCCACCAACAAGGCGGCGCTGGACCAGATCAAGTTTCAGACATCGCTGGCGATCGACCCTGTGGTGGTCGAGGATGACAAACTCGGTGCGATCCTGGGCACCATGGCGGAGGCAGCTGGCGCCTCGATTCTCGACGTGCCGGAAGATGATCTCAATCTTGAGTTCACCGATGACGAATCCTTGGCCAAGGCCGAGGAAGCTTCGATGCCGGACGTCGATGATGCCCCAGTGGTGCGTTTCCTGCAAAAGATGCTGATGGACGGGATTCGCGACGGCGCTTCCGATCTGCATTTCGAACCGTACGAAAAGTCCTACCGCATCCGGTTTCGCACCGACGGCATCCTGCGCGAAGTCGCAAGCCCGCCGATTGCCATCAAGGAAAAACTGGCTTCGCGCATCAAGGTGATATCCAAGATGGATATCTCGGAAAAGCGGGTGCCGCAAGACGGCCGCATGAAACTGGTGCTGTCGAAGAATCGGGCCATCGATTTTCGGGTCAGCACCTTGCCCACCCTGTTTGGCGAGAAGATCGTGATGCGGATTCTCGATCCCTCCTCCGCGACGCTCGGGATTGATGCTCTTGGCTACGAGCCCGAGGAGAAAGAACGGCTTCTCAAGGCGGTCCATCGCCCCTACGGGATGGTGCTGGTGACCGGCCCGACCGGTTCGGGCAAGACAGTGTCGCTTTATACCTGCTTGAACATTCTCAACCAGCCGGGGATCAATATCTCGACTGCCGAGGATCCAGCCGAGATCAACTTGCCTGGAATCAATCAGGTCAACGTCAATGATCGGGCCGGCTTGAGCTTCGCGGTGGCGCTCAAGTCATTCCTGCGCCAGGATCCGGACATCATTATGGTTGGCGAAATTCGTGATCTGGAGACTGCTGATATTTCGATAAAGGCGGCACAGACAGGGCACATGGTGTTTTCCACCTTGCATACAAATGACGCGCCGACCACGCTTACCCGCATGATGAACATGGGAGTGGCCGCTTTCAACATCGCCTCAAGCGTCATCCTCATCACGGCGCAGCGATTGGCACGCAGGCTCTGTACCTGCAAGGAAGCCACCACGGTGCCCAATGAGGCACTGCTCGAAGCCGGATTCACCGAGGAGGATCTGGACGGCTCATGGCAACCCTACCGGCCGGTGGGATGCGATCGTTGCAAGGGATCAGGCTACAAAGGACGGGTCGGAATCTATCAGGTGATGCCGATTTCCGAGG
>JANMFA010000209.1:0-1771 GCA_031377545.1 Hyphomicrobiales bacterium
CTTTGCGCAATGACGCGGAAGAGCGAAAGCGCGAGGACGAGAAGAAGCGGCAGTAGCGTGTCCTCCCCTTCTCCCTTCGGGAGAAGGTGGTCGCCACTTGGCGACCGGATGAGGGCAAACCCCGGAATGCGGGATTCACCCTCATCCGTCTGCCTCCGGCAGCCACCTTCCCCCAAGGGGGAAGGATAAACCCGACTGGGGATGACACTATGCGCCATTCCCTCCCCCGCCCATAAGGCGTAAGGCTTTCGCATGCCTTCTGGAAACTCCTGTCCCCGCTGCGGCAAGGGCAAGCTCTTTGACGGGTTTGTCTCGCTCAGACCTTCGTGCTCCTCTTGCGGCCTCAGCTATGATTTCGCCGATGCTGGCGATGGCCCCGCCGTGTTCATCATCATGGGCGCGGGCGCGCTTGTCGTCGGACTGACGCTCTGGACCGAGATCAACTATGCTCCGCCGATCTGGGTGCATTTCGCGATTTTCATGCCACTGACACTCATTGTCTGCCTTGGCATGCTGCGTCCGCTGAAAGCCCTGATGATCCACCGCCAATACGCCACCAAGGCGGAACAGGGCCGGTTCTGAACCATGGGCCGCTGGCGCATCATTCTCTGGCCCGGCCTCACCACGCTTGTGGCGCTGGCCATCCTGCTGACGCTGGGCAACTGGCAGCTCAGGCGCATGCACGAGAAAGAGGCCATGCTGGGGGCGCTCACAAGCGCCATTTCGGCACCACCGAAAACACTGGGGGCGGATGGTTTTGAGGTCAGCAGCCTCATGGTTGCCCCTGTCACCTCATCCGTGCTGACCGGCAATGCGCTTCGTGAACTCACCCGCGTCACCCTCAATGGCACCTATGTGACGGCCCGCAGCGTGCCGGTGCGCGCCACCCTGCCGACCTCGGCCAAAGGTGGCATCGCGGGCGGCATCGGCTTCTTCTGGATGACGCCGTTGCGGACGGACGATGGCAAGATTGTCTTCATCAACCGCGGCTTTGTTCCCTCAGGTGGTGACTGGAAGCCACCTGCCATTCCCACGCCGGAAGGGCCGCAGACCATCACCGGCATCCTCCGCCTGTCCGAGAAGGCGCAGCCTTTCACGCCTGCCGACAATCCGGCGAAGGGCGAATACTTCATCCGCGATCCCGCCGTGATGGCCAGGGCCGTCGCCCTCGGCAAGCCAGCGGATTTCTTCATCGACGCCGAGCGCATCGGCGACAACCTCACACCGCCCGTCGGCATCGACGCGCGGGAAATGATCGCACGCATTCCCAACAATCATTTGCAATACGCCGTGACATGGTTTGCCTTTGCGGTGACACTTTTGGGCGTCTTCGGTTTCTTCGCTTACGGGCGCATCAAGGCTTCGGAGGCCTCCTGACATGACCAATCCTGTACTTGTCGAGGTCATCCGCGGGGGCATTGCCGAGTCCGAACATCGCGGCGCGGTCGCCATCGTCGATGCCTCGGGCAAGGTGGTTCTGACGCTGGGCGATATCGACCGGCCAATCTTCCCTCGCTCGGCCATCAAGGGCCTGCAGGCAATCCCGCTCATCGAGAGCGGAGCAGCGGATAAGTACGCGCTCACCGATGCCGAGATCGCGCTGGCTTGCGCCTCCCACAACGGAGAGGCCAGGCATGTCGAAACGGCAGAAGCCATGCTGCGCAAGGCCGGACGCGATCTCTCCGCGCTCGAGTGCGGTGCCCAGACGCCGATGCGTGCCAATGCTTATTTCCCACTGGTCAAGGCAGGCATCAGCGCCACCGCCCTGCAC
>JANMFA010000215.1:0-2943 GCA_031377545.1 Hyphomicrobiales bacterium
TGGCCAGATCATCAATCCGCGATTGGTCGTCAACACACAGCGCCAGACAGCACGCGTGCAATTCGAGCTTGACCCGGGAAGCGAGAACGCTGTCGAACTGCGGCTGATCCTGGAAGACGGCGACAAGCCGCTGAGCGAGACATGGCTTTATCGATGGACTCCGTGACGGGACCGACTGATCTGACCGAGCGGGCAAACCTTGCCGAGAGGACAAAACGGCCTGCGATGCCTGCCGAGGCTCGTCTGCCCATGCCCGAACAGTCGTTCGAGCGCTGGTCAAAGAAGGACCGCTACGTCTGGCGCGACCCGGACAAGGCCTATACGCCCTGGCTCGCGCGCTTCTGTGTCTTTGGCGGTGGCCTCGCTGTCACTGTCATCGGCATCTGGCAGATGTATGCGGTTGTGGCGGTCGGCGGGGTCACAGTCCTCGAATGGATGCTGCTCGTCCTGTTCGCCTTGAATTTTTCATGGATCGCGCTCGCATTCTCGTCATCCGTGGTCGGGTTCGTTTCCCTGCTGCGTCGTCCGAAAAGCTGGCTGAGCATCCCCTCGACACTGCGGCAGCAGACTGCTGTGATCATGCCGATCTACAACGAAGCGCCAAGCCGCGTTTTCAGTTCGATCGCCGCCATGATCGAGGAAGTGCGCCGGACCGGATTGATCCAGCATTTCGACTTCTTTTTCCTGTCGGACACAACCGATGCCGACGTGTGGATCGCCGAAGAGCGGGCGTTTGTGGCGATGCGCGAGGAACTGCCGGACGACGTGCGTCTTTTCTATCGCCACCGGCTGAAGAACACCGCGCGCAAGGCAGGCAATATCGCGGATTTCGTGAGCAGATGGGGAGCCGCCTACGAACATATGCTGGTGCTGGATGCCGACAGCCTGATGACGGGCGAATCCATTGTCGGCTTGGCGCAGGCCATGGAAAACGATCTGGATGCCGGCATCATCCAGACCCTGCCGCTGATCATCAACCGCAACACGCTTTTCGCCCGCCTGCAACAGTTTGCCGCTCGCATCTATGGCCCGGTGATCGCGGAGGGTCTGCGGCTCTGGATGGCGCGCGATGGCAATTACTGGGGCCATAACGCGATCATCCGCACCAAGGCTTTTGCGGACTACTGCGCCATGCCGGAGCTAAAGGGCCAGCCTCCTTTCGGCGGGCACATCCTCAGTCACGATTTTGTGGAGGCCGCCCTGATCCGCCGTGCGGGATATGCGGTCTATATGGTGCCGGGACTTGTCGGCTCGTTCGAGGAGAGCCCGCCGTCGCTGATCGATCTTGCAGCGCGGGACCGCCGCTGGTGCCAGGGCAACCTGCAGCACAGCCGCGTGATCGGCGCGAAGGGCTTCCACTGGGCGACACGGCAGCATTTCGCGACCGGCATCATGTCCTATCTCGCGTCACCGCTCTGGCTGTTCCAGCTCATCGTCGGTATCACCATCGTCCTGCAGGCGAAATTCATCCGTCCGGAGTATTTCACGAACGAATTTTCGCTGTTTCCTGCATGGCCGCGGTTCGACGCAGAGCGTTCGCTGGCGCTGTTCGCAGCGACCATGCTGATCTTGCTTGCACCGAAGATCTTCGGCCTCTTCCTGTATCTCGTGAATGGCCCGGACCGCAGGGCCTGCGGCGGGGGCATCCGCCTGACCATCTCTTTCCTCGTCGAAGTGATCATGTCAGCGCTTCTGGCTCCGGTGATGATGCTGATCCAGTCCGGTGCGGTGTTTCAGATCCTTGCTGGACGGGACACCGGCTGGAAGCCGCAGCGGCGGGATGACGGCTCGATTCCCATCGGCGATATCATCCGGCGTCACCGCTCGCATGTCGCGCTTGGTGCAATCACGGGAGTTTCGGCATTCCTGATCGCGACCTCCCTGTTCGCCTGGATGTCGCCGACGATCCTGGGATTGCTGCTCGCGATCCAGATCTCGTGGGCCAGCGGACAGCTTTCAATCGGCCTGTGGCTCAAGGACCGTGGCATTCTGCTCACGCCCGAAGAGACCACGCGTCCGCCGATTGCCGTGCGCGCCAATGCGCTGGCGGAAGATCTGGCGAAACGCGGCTTCGACGAGTGCGAGGCAGTCAGCGTCCTGCATTCCGACCGGAACCTGCGCTTGCACCATATCAACATGCTGCCGGTTGCTGCTTCGCGTCCGCGTGGCCAGATCACGGCAGAGCGGGCGATGGCGGAAGCCAAGCTCGCGGAAGCAACAAGCCTTGAAGAAGCCGCAAGCTGGCTGCATCCCAAAGAGCGCAGTGTCGTGCTGACGGATCGTGCCCTGCTGTCGATCCTAGCCAATTTGCCAGCGGCAACCTTGCCCGACAGTGGCAAGGCATGACACTGTGAGTCCGGGAGCAAAAATCCCGCAGAAAGACACGGAAGGAAGATCCCATGGGTTTGTTTGATTTTGCCAAGAAAGTTGGCGCGAAGATTTTCGGTGCCAGCGAGGCTCAGGCCGCGCCTGCCGAAGAACTGAAGAAGGAAGCGGCCAAGCACGGGCTCGACACCTCCAATGTCAATGTCGAGGTCAATGGCGACAAGGTTGTGCTGACCGGCAGCGCGATGTCGATGGCAGAGGCCGAGAAGATCATCCTCGCGATGGGCAACACGATGGGCGTGGCGCAGATCGAGAACAAGCTTGCCGTGAACGATGTCGTTGCCGCCTCCAAAATGTACACCGTCGCCAAGGGCGATACGCTGTGGAAGATCGCCGAGACGAACTACGGCAAGGGCAAGGGCGGCCAGTACAACGTGATTTTCGAAGCCAACCGCCCGATGCTGTCGCATCCCGTCAAGATTTATCCCGGCCAGGTCCTGCGCATTCCGCCGCTTTGACCGGAATAACGGCGGTATCGCCGAATGTGAGGCGTCCCGGCATTGACCGGGGCGCATCCCTCGCCTATCAGCCCGACGGGCCTTGTTGAGGCCTTGCGTT
>JANMFA010000610.1:0-8370 GCA_031377545.1 Hyphomicrobiales bacterium
TACTCGCGCAGTGACGACAGGACGTTCTCCTGCCTTGGAATGCTCTCGTTGCAGGTGCCGAGCAGGATGGTGCGGCCACTTGAACGGACCGTCTCGTCGATGGCTGTCAGCATCTCGGCAAAATAGGGGTTCGAAACGTCATGGAAAGCCACGGCGAGGATATTGGTGCGCGATGTCCTCAGGCTGGCGGCGGACCGGTTGTAGATGTAGCCCATCTCCCGGGCGACACGCTGGACCTTGCGTTTCGTCACGTCCGCCACGACCGAGCTGTCCCGCAGCGCCAGTGATACCGTCGCAGTCGAGACAGCGAGGCGCTCGGCGATGACCTGCAGGGTCACCCGACCGCGTTCTGCACACCGATTCCCGGATTCGTTCAATGACATCAAGGGCGCTTTCTCCCGGAAGACCTCGCCAAGGATCGAAGGCAAGATTCGGGTGTATCGTTTCACAGTGCAATATACGCATGCGCGGTGTGCTTTACGTCTGCGTAGGAACACCTAGGGAGTGATCCAAAAAACCGTCTTTTTCCAATATCTTGACGCATGTTCTGGCGCGCGGCTCAGTGTTTCCGGAGAGGCATCCATCGTCCTCAGGTGTGCCCAGCGTGTACTGGGCTGCTTGTACCTGCCGAACGGGCGTGGTAGCCCCTTCTCTAAGGGGCTTTTGATTGCGTCGCCCCTTCAGGCTTTCGCCCAAGACGCATAACCGGTCCGGCCTGTCGGACCCGGAAAGGGCGATGTCAATGAACTCCCATCCTTTCATCACGTCTGTCGAAGCGCTTTCAAAGCTGCTGGGCGGTCCTCACTGGCCTCAGGTGGTCGATGTCCGGCTTGCGGATGACTTCGCGGCTGATCCGCGTGATCTCCCCGGAGCTGTCCATCGGGAGGAAGGCGGGTTCGCGCAGTGGGTGAACGATCTTGACCGGGCGCGCTCCGTGGTGGTGTCCTGCCAGCGCGGACTGAAGGTCTCGCAGGCGCTTGTCGCCCGCATGCGTGCAGGCGGCTGGCGCGCGTCCTCGCTGGGTGCCGGGTTCGCGGGCTGGCGCGATGCCGGGCTTCCGCTGGTCAGCCGCGACGCCCTGCAGAAGATCGGCTGGACGGAGGGCGCGTTCTGGGTCACCCGGCGCAGGCCCAAGATCGACCGCGCGGCGTGCCCCTGGCTGATCCGCCGGTTCATCGACCCTTCGGCACGGTTTCTCTATGTCGAACCCGATCAGGTCGAAGCCGTTGCCGCGCGAACGGGCGGAATCGCCTATGACATTCCCGGGGTCACGGTGACCCATGCCGGCAAGGATTGCAGCTTCGATACCTTGCTGAAAATCACCGGACTGGCTGGCTTTGCGCCCGTGGATCGTGTTGCCACCATCGTGCGGGGCGCGGACAACGCACGGCTTGATCTGGCCCCAGAGGCGGCTGGATTGCTGGCGGCCTCGCTGGGCCTGTCGCATCTTGCGGGTGATGATGACCATGGCATGATTGCAGGAGCATTCGTGATCTATGACGGATTGTTCGCCTGGGCCGCCAATGCCGCTGGCGAAACCCACAACTGGCCGCCCAAGGCGTGAGGGGCACGATGTCCGCTGCAGCGCACGATCGTTCTGTCCCGGCTGACGTCAAGCCAAGCCTTCGAGAACTGATCTGGGCTTTCGCCCAGATCGGCGTGTTTTCCTTCGGCGGGGCGACGGCGCAGATCGCCATGATTCACAGCCTCGTCGTCGACGAGCGCCGCTGGATCGATGATGCCCGGTTCGTCCGAGCGCTCAATCTGTGCGTGCTGTTGCCGGGTCCGGAAGCGCAGCAGCTGGCAACCTATGTCGGCTGGTATCTGCACGGCGTGCGTGGCGGGCTGATCTCCGGCATTCTCTTCGTCCTGCCGGGTGCGGCATTCATGCTGGGTCTCAGCCTGCTCTACACCCTGGGTTCGGGCATCGGCTTCGTCGATGGCCTGTTCTTCGGCATCAAGGCCGCCGTTCTTGCCATCGTCGCGCAGGCCGTCATCAAGCTCTCGAAGCGAGCCCTGAAGGGGCCTGCCTTTGTGGCGCTTGCGGTGTCCAGCTTTGCTGCCTTTGCCTTTGTCGATGTCTCCTTTCCCGTTGTGATTGTCGCGGCGGCGCTCTGCGGCATCGCGCTGACCTGGCGGACCGGCGGCGAACCCGTTTCTGTTGTGCCGCATGATCCGGTGGTGACGGCGCAAAAGCGTGGAGCCAGTCTCAGGGCCATCGCAGGCGGTCTTGCCGGCTGGTGGTTGCCTGTCGGGATTGCGGCCCTTGCGCTGGGCGGCGACCATGTTGTCGTGCAGCTCAGCCTGTTCTTCTCGAAGCTGGCCATACTCAGTTTCGGCGGGGCCTATGCCCTTCTCGCCTGGCTGGCCGACGAGGCTGTGGCGAAGGGCTGGGTCAGCACAGGCCAGATGATCGCAGGCCTTGGCCTTGCGGAGACCACGCCGGGGCCGACCATCCTCGTCACGCAGTTCGTGGGGTTCATTGGCGGCTGGCAGGCTCCGGGCGGTTTGTCGGCCGTCACATCAGCCGTTCTGGCAGCTCTGCTGACGACATGGGTTACCTTCGCGCCATCGTTCCTGACGGTCTTTGCCTGCGCGCCGTGGCTGGATGACCTGCTGCGCAACCGCTGGCTGGCAGGAGCCCTGCAGGGCATCACAGCGGCGGTTGTCGGTGCCATCTCCTGGCTCGCCTTCTGGTTCGCGCTGAACACGATCTTCCGGAGCGCCGGGTTTGCTCCGCTGGGGCCGTTTCGTCTCCCCGTCGTATCATTGACGGCGATTGATCTTGCGGCGCTGGCGCTGGCAACGCTCGCCCTTGCGCTGACCTTTGTCTGGAGATGGTCCATGCTGCCGGTCCTGGGGGTCTGTGCTGTTCTCGGGATCATCGTGAAACTGTCCGGTCTCGGCTGAGGTGCAGTTGCACGACGCGCCCGGACCGGGCATTGTCCCGGCCTGATTTCGAAGGAGACATGCCATGACCGCTGCCATCGTTGGCTGGGCCCATATGCCATTCGGCAAGCACGAGAACGAGACGCTCGAAAGCATGGTGGTGCGTGTGGCCACGGATGCACTGCATCACGCGGGCATCGGCCCTGGTGATGTCGACGAAATCGTCATGGGGCATTTCAACGCCGGGTTCAGCCGCCAGGACTTCACCGCATCGCTGGTGCTGCAGGCGGATGATGCGCTGCGCTTCAAGCCAACCACCAGGGTGGAGAATGCCTGCGCCACCGGCTCAGCGGCGGTGCATCAGGGATTGAAGGCGATTGCGGCGAAGAGCGCGCGGATCGTGCTGGTGGTGGGCGTCGAGCAGATGACGAAGACACCAGGGCCGCAGATCGGCGAGAACCTGCTGCGCGCGTCCTATCTGCCCGAGGATGGCGATACACCCGCCGGATTTGCCGGTGTCTTCGGCAAGATCGCCGGAGCCTATTTCCAGAAATACGGCGACCAGTCCGATGCGCTGGCGATGATCGCGGCGAAGAACCACAAGAACGGCGTGGGCAACCCCTATGCCCAGATGCGCAAGGATTTCGGCTATGATTTCTGCCGCACGGAAAGCGAGAAGAACCCCTTTGTCGCGGGGCCATTGAAGCGTACGGATTGCTCACTGGTGTCGGACGGCGCGGCAGCGCTTGTCATGGCTGACATGGACACGGCTTTGCGCATGAAACGCGCGGTGTATTTCCGTGGCGTCGGCCACGCGCAGGATTTCCTGCCGATGTCGAAGCGCGATATCCTGGCCTTCGAGGGCTGCGCCGTGGCTTGGCAGCGGGCTTTGTCTCAGGCCGGATTGTCAATTGGTGACCTTTCCTTCGTCGAGACACATGATTGCTTCACCATCGCCGAACTCATCGAGTACGAGGCGATGGGCCTGACCAAGCCGGGACAAGGTGCGACAGCCATCAAGGAAGGCTGGACGGAGATCGGTGGCAAGCTGCCGGTCAATGCATCAGGCGGCCTCAAGGCCAAGGGCCATCCCATCGGGGCAACGGGCGTGTCGATGCATGTGCTGACCGCCATGCAGCTCACGGGCGAAGCGCCGGAGGGCATTCAGGTGAAGGGGGCTAAACTGGGCGGAATTTTCAATATGGGCGGGGCAGCCGTGGCGAACTACACGAGCGTGCTGGAGCGGGTGCGGTGAGATTCGCTTTCTGAAGAAAGTCATGATAAAAATATTACCATGAATAAGCGCGCCATTGATCTTTCGGATCAGGACTTGACCGCCATCTTTGGAGCAGCCACGCGGAATGCTGCTCTGGAGGCTGCCCAGTGCGGCCTTTCGGTCAGCGGGTCTGTGACCGATCATGATTCCGATGGGCACCTGCGTATCACGCCTGCTGTCAGGCTTCCATCCGGTATGATTGAGCGCGAACTGAAGCCCTCCGCGTCTGGCAGGAAACGCGCCAGAGCGGCATGACGGACTCCCCTTTTCTGCTGGTCATCGCCGGACCAAACGGTTCCGGAAAAACGACTCTGACCAACCGGCTGAGAAGTCTTGAATTTGATATTGGCACCTATATCAATGCCGATGAGATTGCCGCCCGCCTCCTGACCAACAATAGAGCCGCCGCGCCCGAAGCCTCACGACAGGCTCAGATTGAGGCTGATCGATTGCGGCGGGCACTGCTGGATCGGCGGGAAAGCTATTCGTTTGAAACCGTCATGTCGCACCCCAGCAAGATTGATGAAATGCTGGAAGCCCGATCGCTTGGATACGAAGTTATTCTCTATTTCGTGGCGGTAGATGATCCATCGATCAATGTCAGTCGCGTGGCGCAACGGGTTGCGCGGGGCGGCCATGATGTCCCTGCCGACAAGATCAGGGCCCGCTACCAGAGAACACTGGAACTGTTGCCGAAGGCTCTTGCGGCAGCGGATCGATCGGTTGTTTTTGACAACTCCGATCTAGAAAAAGGGTTGATGAGGCTGGCTTCTTCCAGAAATGAGGGGAACGATCTGGTCCTTTCGCTCGAGCACCCAATCGCGGATATGAGACCCTGGTTTTTGAAATTTGGCCTGGAAGCGCTGGATCTCGCAAGCTCCAGCTCCTACTCGCGCGAAAGTCCGTCAGGAAAGGCCGAGCTCGTCTTTCAAGGTGCAAGGGTGAACTTTTTCCCGTGACCTTCCCCATCCTCCTTTTCGCCTATCTCTTCAGCCAATTCTTCCGCTCGTTTCTGACGATCATCGCGGGGGATCTGACGCGCGATCTCGGCTTTGGGCCCGCCGAACTCGGCTGGGTTGGTGCCGCGTGGTTCATCGCGTTTGCGCTGTTCCAGTTTCCGGTGGGATACCTGCTCGATACGGCGGGCCCGCGCCGCACCATGGGTGGGTTGATGCTGGCGGGTGTCGTGGGCGCAGTCCTTTTTGCCCTGTCGCCGAACTTCTGGATCAGCGTCACCGGCATGGCGCTGATCGGCGTGGGCTGCTCGCCCATGCTGATGGCCTCGCTCTACATCTTCGGGCGCACCGAGCCACCCGAGCGCTTCGCCGTGCTGTCCTCGATGATGGTTGGCTTTGGCAACATCGGCAACCTCGTCGCAGCGACCCCGCTGACGCTGGCGGCCGTTAGTTTCGGCTGGCGCTGGAGCATGGCCGGCGTGGGCATCGCGATGGCGGGTGCTGCAATCCTCGTCCTGCTGTTTCTGAAGGATCCGCCAAAGGCGATCCGCACTGATGGCGGCAAGGCCTCCGTTCTGGGTGACATTCTGGCCATCGCGCGCATCAGGCCGCTTTGGTTCGCCTTTCCGCTCCACCTCGTGAGCTATGGCGTCATTGCCACCGAGCGCGGGCTCTGGGTCGGGCCCTATCTCGATCAGGTGCATGGCATGGATGCCATCACGCGAGGCCACTGGGTGTTCGCGATGTCGCTCGCCATGGCGCTTGGCGCGCTTGCGTGCGGACCGGCAGCGCGCTGGTTTGCCGGACCCAAGACGCCGACGGTTCTGGGCAACGCCATGACCGTCGTGCTGTTCGTGACGCTGGGCCTTGCAACCATGGTTGGCGGCACGGGCTCCGCGATGATCCTTGTCCTGATCGGCTTCTTCGGGCTGACCTACAGCCTGATGCTGAGCCACGGCCGCCAGTTCATTCCCGATCATCTGCTGGGACGCGGCGTCACCTGCCTGAATTTTCTCGCGATCGGCGGAGCAGGTGTGCTGCAGGCATTGACGGGGCAATCCATGCGGCTTGCGACCGAGTCAGCCACAGCACCGGTTGCGGCCTATGCGACGATCCATCTTGCCCTGGGTGCTGCGCTGCTCTTGGCGCTCCTGCTGTTCCTGCGAACACCGGCGAAACCCGCGGTCGCTGCAGGTCCAGCCGTGGTCTAGCGACCGCAGCGCACGAAGACCATGTTGCCGTATTTCCGCCTGGCATCCTCATCGACGTAGTTGAAAACCAGCGTGCTGCCGTTCCAGCTCTGGATTGCCTTCGTGGACCGCGCCGAGCCGTTGGCCGCGACGATCTGGCCACCCTGGATCAGGACGTCCTGGGGCCTGCCCTCGAAGGCCTCGAACATGCGGGCGGCGCCATTCGCGCCCTTGCTGATAACATAGGGCTGGCTGCAGAAGCTGCGGGCCTGCGCCGTCACTTTCGCGGCATCGGTATCGTTCCAGTAGGCCGCCACACCCCAGCGTCCGATCAGATCCTCTGTGCGCGGGGATTGGGCAAGGGCAGGCACAGTGGCAAGGGCCAGAAGTGCGGTGGTTGCGATGAGTTTCAGCATGGCGAATCTCCGGTGTCGATCCTGATAGAATGGCGCTCCCCCGCAGTTTGGCCAGTGTTTGTTGATCCGATCCATCAGTTTTCCCGGCGTGACAGCCTTTGCCTTGCGTGCAAGGTGAGATCTCTCCCCCTGACAGGTCGAATCCATTGTCGTCTGATCGTAATGCCATTGCCGTCGCCACGCTGGCGATCTTCCTGCTCACGGTCATGGATTCCGTCATCAAGAGCCTGTCGGTGCAGTTCAATGCACTGCAGATCATGTATTTCCGCACGGTCGTCGGCCTGCTGTGCGCAGGGGCATTGTTCGTGCTGGTCAGGCCGGGACTGCCGACCCTTGAGCAGTTGAAGGCCCATGTGTTGCGCTCGGCAATCATGCTGGCGACGGGCCTGATGTTCTTTTACGCGCTTGGACAGATGCCGCTGGCCGAGCTTTTCGTCTATACTTTCACCGCTCCGATGTTCGTGGCCCTGTTTGGTGCCTTGCTGCTGAAGGAGCGACTCACCCGCCCAGTGATGGCAGGTCTGGCACTCGGGTTCGCCGGTATCATCGCGATTGTTGCGACCGACCCGGCGGCACGGTTCGGCGGAGGCAGTCCGTCCGGACTGGCCGCCGCCATCCTGTCGCCCATCACCTATGCCTTTGCCATGGTGCTGCTGCGGCGGCAGGCCGGCAACGAGCCCGTGGCCCGCATCGTGTTCATGCAATCGTTGCTGATCAGTGCGGTGATGGTGCCATTCATGGCGTTATCGACACCCCTGCCGCAAGGCCTCGAGATCCCGAAGGTTCTGGCCGTCGGCGCGCTCGGGACGGCCGGAAACTATCTGCTGACCACGGCCTTCAAGAATGCCGAGGCTGCCAAGGTTGCCGTGGCCGAGTACACCGGCCTGATCTGGGCTGCGCTGATCGGCTACGCTTTCTTTCACGAAACACCACGCCTCATGGTCTGGGTTGGCGGAGTGATGGTGATCGCGGGTTGCCTCAGCGTCGCGCTTGGCAGGAAGACCGCGGACAAGCCGCGGCTTCCGGCTACCCCCGCGGACGCCGCCTGAGGATCGCCCGGCAGCCGCCGAGATTAAAGGCGAGGATGGCCAGCAAGAACGCAGCACCGCCTGCCGCCATGCTCAGCAGCAGTGTCGCCCAGCCGGGACCCCAGCTGCGGATCGGCCAGACCGCAAGAGCCATGGCAAGGGTAGCCGTTGCGACCGCCAGAAAATCCCGCAGGCGCGGCACGACCGGCATCGTCCGCAAGGCCAGCGCTGCGGCCAGGCTGAAGGCAACGGCGTAGCTGATGGCCTGCACACCGGCGTAAGCCTCGATTCCGGCTGAACCGCCGAGACCCCAGGAGAGACCGGCATTCGTGAGCAATCCGGCCAAGGCGGCGAGCACGACGGGCCAGGTCTGCTGTTTCAGCTGGAAGACCGGGGTGACGGCGGCCTGAACGAGCGCGAAGCAGACGAGGCCAGGCAGCAGAATCGTCGTGACGGCGGCAAATGGGCCCCTGAAAGCCTCAGGCACCAACAGGGCCTCGAACGAGGGCAGCACGAGCCAGTACCCGGTGGCCACGGCAAGGACCGCCGCAAGCACGATGCCCATATTGGTGGCAAGCTGCTCCCTGGCCTTCTCGCGCCCGTGCTCGGCCTCGG
>JANMFA010000216.1:0-2967 GCA_031377545.1 Hyphomicrobiales bacterium
TGCAAAATCGAGTGTCCGCATATCGAACGCCACCAGATCAGCTGCCATGCCCGGTGTGATCGCGCCGATATCAGTGCGGTTCAGCACCTTGGCGCCGCCCAGCGTGGCAATCTCCAGCGCATCGCGCGCGGACATCGCAGAAGGATCACCACCAACACGTGCCACGAGCATGGCTTGCCGCGCTTCGGCCAGAAGGTTTCCGGCATCTGCGGAGGCTGAACCGTCGACACCAAGCCCAACGGGCACGCGCTCGGCCCGCATCCGCCTGACGGGCGCAATGCCGGAAGCAAGCCGCATGTTCGAACACGGGCAATGCGCCACGCCTGTTCCCGTGCGCCCGAAGAGCCTGATGCCCGGCTCATCCAGTTTTACGCAATGTGCATGCCAGACATCGGGCCCTACCCAATCGAGATCCTCGACATACTGGGTCGGCGTCTTGCCATAGCGCTCCAGACTGTAGGCGATGTCGTTGTCGTTCTCGGCGAGATGAGTGTGCAGCGACACACCGTAGTGCCTCGCCATATCCCGCGATTCGATCATCAGGTCGTCGCTCACCGTGAAGGGGGAGCACGGAGCCAGCACGATGCGCAGCATGGCACCGAAGCTTGCGTCATGCCAGCGCTCGATCAGACGCTGCATTTCCTTCAGGACTGCTGGTTCCGCTTCGACAATTGCATCGGGTGGCAGTCCGCCCTTGCTCTCGCCCACGCTCATGGCACCGCGTGCAGCATGGAAGCGCAGGCCAAGGTCGCTGGCAGCTTCGATCGCCTGTTCCAGCGTCGCGCCGTTGACATAGAGATACTGGTGATCGCTGGATGTTGTGCAGCCCGAGAGGATCAGCTCCGCCATCGCCGTCTTGGCCGAAACATGAAACATCTCTGGCGTGATACGTGCCCATATCGGGTAATGCGCCTTGAGCCAGCCAAACAGCTCCGCATCCTGGCCGCCGGGTGTGGCACGCGTCAGGCACTGGAACATGTGGTGATGCGTGTTCACGAGGCCCGGCATCAGCACGTGGCCAGTGAGATCGACAACCTCGTCAGCCGTGCGCGGCAACTCGGATGCCGTGCCGACCTGTGTGATCCGGTTGTCCACGACATAGACACAGCCGCCCGAAATCTCGCGGCGGCTGTCGTCCATGGTAACGAGGACATCGGCGTTTTTCAGGAGCAGGGTACGGGCCATTGCTGCAGTGCAGCGTTTTGCGGGAGGAAGGTCAAGAGGATGTCCGCCGAAAGGAGCGCCTTACTCCAGCCCCGCTGACCGCTTTTCCTTCTCGCTCACCACCAAAGGCCGCGTCACGCAAGAGCGCGTGATCGCATCCACCATCAGCCGCCGGTAAAGCTCATCCTGACCATCCAGAAGGCCTTCCCGCATGAGATGCGTCAACGCCATCGCCGGATCGGGGAACGGGGAGGGCTGTGGCGCGAGTTCATCGACATCGTGCCGGGCGGTGGCCAGTTCAGCCGCAAGCGCGATCTCCCGATGCGCCATGCCCAGTGCGCTGGCGACCATCAGCGCCGCGAACCGGGCATCGCCCGTGCTGGTTGCAATCACTTTCTCCCGCAGAAGCGTTTCGGTCGCCGCCAGAAATCCTGCGAGATGCTGGTTCTGATCTTTCATCCGCGAAACCCTCCATCATGGCGCAGGCGCCAGCGCTCGGGCCGCGTCAGGCGCAGCGCCATGAGCTCCAGTTCCTCCGCCATCCTGCCGGTAAGCGCATGTTCCAGCGAAGGCTCGCGCCCGGATGTATGCCGCTCGCCCTGCTGCAGGGCGATCACGGCCCAGCGGCAATGCGACAGCACTTCATAGGCGCGCACTGCCGCATCATTCACATCACGCCCGCTTTCGTCCTGATAGGCCGCGTAGAAAGCAGTGCGTTGTCCCACGCCTCCCGCCTCCAGGTCGGGCCTGCTGAAGCGCCAGCACTCCGCCATGAACCAGCCGATGTCGAACATCGGATCGCCCCAGCACGCGAACTCCCAATCCAGAATGGCGGTCAGATGGCCCTGATCCACCATGTAGTTGCCGGTGCGGAAGTCGCGGTGGATCAAGGTGGTGTCACGCGGCTTGGGAATATGCAGCTCGCACCAGCGCAAGGCCCATTCGAGGCCAGGGCGAGAGAGTTCAAGCCGGTCCAGCCACTCCCGCATCAGCGCCACTTCGGCCACAGCGAAATCAGCCGGAGGCTTGCCGAGAAAGGCCAGGCTCCTCATGGGGGCCTTGATGTTATGAACCTTCGCCATTTCCCGCGCCAGGCGCTCGGTCAGGACAGGGCGTGCCGTGTCCGTCAGGTCCTTCACGACCTTTGGCCCGAGGCCGATGCCCGCAACCTTCGACATCAAGGCAAAGGGGCCGCCCATAACGCTGGAATCGTCGCAAAAGCCGATCGGCTCCGGCACGGTCACACCAGCCGCATGGGCGGCCGTGATCAGCGCGAATTCGCTGCGGCGCGAGTGGCTGGCGTCGATCGAGGCTTTGGCGTCCTTGCGCAGGACGAACGCGCGGGCCGCGCCATTGACCTCGGCGTCAACGGTCCAGTTTTCCTGGATGCCGCCGCCCTTCAGCGGCGACAGCGCCGTGACGCGGACGGCGCAGGCAAAAACGCCTTCCATCCAGTCGGAAAGGCGCAGGAGGGCATTGCCCTCCATCTAGGTGCCCCAGCTCCAGAACGAATCGCCCTCGTTTTGATAGAATTTCGCCAGCACCATGGAATGTACTTCCGATGCGCCGTCCACCAACCGCGCTTGCCTCGCATAGCGGTAGATCCATTCGAGCACCGTGTCCTTGGAATAGCCCCGCGCGCCGCAAAGCTGGATCGCTGTATCAACCGCGAGTTGCAGCGTATCCGCGACGTGGTTCTTGGCCATAGAGACTTCCTTGCGGGCATAGTCTCCGGCATCGAGCTTCCATGCTGCCTTCATCACCAGCAGCCGTCCGATCTCGATGGCAGCGGCGACCTGACCC
>JANMFA010000614.1:0-5240 GCA_031377545.1 Hyphomicrobiales bacterium
CAGGGTGAGCGAGATAAGCCTCGATCGTCGCGAGGGAGACCGGTGGCCTGCCCTTTTCGAGGCTTGCAGCCAGAACATCGGATAGCGCGTATCGCAGGACATAATTGTCAGCCCCCAGCAATCTGTCCAGAATCGCATCCCATTTCGCCAGATCGGGATCATGTTTCTTCGCCGTGTTATCATAGGTATCAATCACAACGCGCAATGGCGCATTCAAGGGTTCGATCTGGTAAAAACTCAGAATCAAGTTTATTATTGCTTCTATATAATCACTATTATCTTTTCTATTGTTATATGTCTTGAGTGCTTTAAGTGAAACACGGCGAAATCGCTCGGGATTGATGTCTATAAATGCCTTTATTCCGGATTTTATTATTTTATTCTCATCCCATTTATTGTAGATGTAGTTCGCAAGAATGATGGATCGATCATACTGACCGGCATGGATGAAATGTCGGACGCCGTGATGCAGCACATAGATCCATTCCTTCTGATGCGCGTGATCCATGATTCCACTGCTTTTGCGCTCTTCAAAAAGCGCCCAGCAGAATGCAGCGATGGACCGATGCCCATCATCGACACGAAGACGGAAAGGATGAGAACCGTCCTTGTCAACGAGCCAGTCCAAGACAGATTTGTGATAGAAGGAGTAGCATTTGGCCGTTTCCTTCAAGAACGGCGACAAACGCCGTAATTCATTTTCGACCGCCGCTCTTTCATGCCCCAGCATGTTGACAAGCCAGTCCACGGAAACCGGAACGAAGGATGCGGCAAGGATCGTCAGGATGGGCCGGGCGCTGTCAACGAAATTCGAACTCAGTTTGTTCTTATTTTCTCGACTAGAAAACAATATTCTAAAATTATGATCAAAATAATTGTTTAGACCGGTGGGTAAATTTTCAATACTATTCAATAGTAAATATCCATTACTGGAATGGTGAGCTTTATTGTTTATTATTTCATCAACAAGCAGCTTGAGATGAAGGAAATTTCCTTCAACATTACGAATAATTTCCTCGACAAATGCTGCATCAAGAGTCAAGCCGCTACTGCCCATTCTCATACTGACGTAGCTGATAAGATCGCTTCGCTGTTCATCGGGCGGTCGATGGTCAAGCGAGATACGACGGGTCAAGCGGCGACTGCCGCCATCGATAATGCTCCCCAGGCGATCCGCGAGCGTACCGCCTCGGCAAGTGGCGAATATGCGGACCCAAGACGGCAGCTTGCGCAATGCCGCTTCGATGATCTCGATCAGGTCATTGTCCGTTGTCCGCTCAGCGCTGCCATCTGATTCGATAGCTTCGTCCAGTGCATCGAGCACGATCCAGACTGGTTCAACCGGCGGTGCAATCGCCTGCAGCGGCTCGACAATGCCCTCTTTCAGGAATGTTGCCGGGCCTTCTTCTGACTTGCCCGACAGCAGCCTGAGAGCATCCTGGCATTTCTTGCCCTGGAACAGTCCGGCAAACGCCGGAAGTGTCTCGCACAGCATGAAGGCCATATTGGCCAAGACGCTCTCAAGCCCGAGTGTCTCGGAGACATCATGGCGGAAGAAGTGATAGGCGATGACCCCTCCACATGGCTTGCTGTCCAGGAAATGCGCAGACACTGCCGACTTGCCGGAACCGGGCTCTCCCGTAACCAGCAGGAGGCGTTCGTAGCTTTGCGCGGCACTCCATTCCCTGAACTGCTCGAACAGAGCGGAGCGACCGAAGAAATTCGCGCGGAGCTCGCTCTGGATTGGCTCGAAGATGCGCGTCAGAAGCCAGTCATCGGCAGCGTGGCTGACTGACCCGGCAGGTGACACAGTTGATGCGTCGTGGTCCGCCAGGTCAGCCAGAGACTTCCGGCCAGACCGTTCCCATATCCGTTGAAACTCGCTCAGCGCGGCCTCGTCAGGCATCCGTCTGTTGTCCGGTCCGAGCGCCTGCTGGATTTCCTGCGTGATCCGGTAAATGACCGGTGCACGTGGCAGGCAGTCCCAAAGACTGAGCGACATCACGTGATCGCCGGTGAACCCCGCCGGAATGTGTCCGGCACCGATCCAGACCTCCACCAGATTGACCTGCGCCTTCCTCGCTTCGGCGACCTCCTTCAACACCCATTCGCTGTGCATGGATTTGGGACACCAAAGCACCACGACACAGCTCGCCGCCCGCAGCTCGCTCAAGATCTGGTCTTCGAAGCTGCGACCCGAATACAGAGCGTCGTCGAACCAGACGCTGAAGCCGTGGCGCTTCAGAACATCCTTAAGGTGGTGCGCAACATCCCTGCGCTCGGACTTGTAGGATATGAATACGTCAGCCATTGCCCGCCAGCTTCGGTTGCGCGAGCAACCTGTCCCCAGACTCATCCTCTTTGCTCTTCGTTCCGCGATCAAGACCTGGGCGCGACAAATCCGCCGGAATGCGCGGACGGCAGCCCTATAGACCGTGATTTTCAACACCGATGATCTTGATGTTTTTGGCGAGACGTTGAAAAGTCGCGTCTTCACATCCTTTGGAAATCCGGATCGGATCATGACGACATTGGCCATGAAAGTTGGTGGTGCGCTGCTGTGGATTGCGGCCTGCATGTGTGCGGCGGCGGCCCAGGAGCGGGTCATCAATCTCTACATCTGGAACGACTACATCGATCCCAGGGTGCTGGAGGATTTCACCAGGGAGACCGGCATCAAGGTCGTCGTCGACAACTACGACAATAACGAGATTGTCGAGACCAAAATGCTAGCGGGAAAATCTGGCTACGACATCGTTGTTCCTACTGCCCCCTTCCTGCAGCGTATGGTGGCAGCTGGCGTGTTCATGCCGCTCGATCTTTCGAAACTCTCCAACCACAAGAACCTCTGGCCCGAGATCATGGACAGGTTGAAGACCTACGATCCCGGCAACAGACACGCCGTGCCCTACCTTTGGGGCACGATCGGCATGGGTGTGAACGTCGCCAAGGTGAAAGAGCGCCTCGGCGGCACCATCCCGCAGAGCTGGGACCTGCTGCTCGATCCGAAGCTTTCCTCGAAACTGAAGGATTGCGGCATCCATGTTCTGGATGGTCCGGAGGACGTGCTGCCCAACGTGCTGCGCGCGCTGAAGCTTGATCCCAATTCCAAGAACGCCAACGACATCCAGAAGGCGGGCGATGCCGTGTTCAGGGTGCGCGACAACGTGCGCAAGTTCCATTCCTCGGAATACATCAACGGGCTAGCGGGCGGTGACATCTGCATGGCGCTCGGCTTCTCCGGTGATATCCTGCAGGCCCGCAAGCGTGCCAAGGAAGCCGGCAACGGCGTCGAGATCGATTACATCATCCCGAAGGAGGGCGCGCAGATGTGGTTTGATTCCATGGTCATTCCGAAGGATGCGCCCAACGCGGCAAACGCGCTCATCTTCATCGACTACATGCTGCGCCCGGATGTCGCAGCGGCAAACTCGAACCTCGTGGAATATGCCAATGCCAACGCCGCATCGCGCGGCCAGGTGAAGCCCGAGGTGCTGAACAATCCCGGAGTGTATCCCAACGAAGAGGTGATGAAACGGCTCTTCACCAACACGGCCTATGACGAGCGCCTGCAGCGCACGGTGACGAGGCTGTGGACGAGGGTGAAAACCGGCCGGTAGGCTTTATCCGGCGAGCCCCCTGGCGACATGCCGCGCCACGTCGGCATGGGTCGCGAACCATACATCGCCCTTGGCTTTCGCGTGGCGGATCAGTTCCTCCACGATGAACAACCGCGAGCGGTAGGTGATGACATGCGGATGCATCGTCAGGAGGAACAGGCCGCCTTCCGCACACGCCCCGTCAAATTCCCGCCGGAAGATGTCCAGCACGGTTGTCGGCGCGGTGTAGGGGCGGAGCGCCTGGTGGCGGTTCATGTTGAAATAGGGCGCGTCATCGCGAATCCACTCCACCGGCAGTTCGACGATTCCGGTTGATTCGCCATTCTCAAGCAGCTCGTAGGGATCATCATCGGCCATGAGCGAGCTGTCATAGAGCAGGCCAAGCTCGCGCTGGATCTTCAGCGTCGCCGGTGAAAAGTCCCAGGACGGCGTGCGCATGCCGACAGCCCTGATGCCCGTGATCCGCTCCAGCGTGTCTGCCGCTCGGCAATAGAGATCGCGCTCGATGGCTTCGGGCAACACGGAGTTCATCTCGTGAATCCAGCCATGCAGTCCGATCTCGTGGCCTTCCGCGATCACGCGTTTCTGCTCGTCCGGATAGAGCAGTGCCGCGACTGCCGGAACGAAGAACGTGGCTGGAACATTTTCGCGCTTCAGCAACTCCAGAATGCGCGGTACGCCCCGCCGGTTGCCATACTGGCCCCAGGACATGCGCCCGATGGAATTGCCGCCATCACGCAATTCGTTCGTGTCATGGTCACTGTCAAAGGACAGCGCCACGGCGCAGCGGGCACCACCCGGCCAGGATGCGGGCTTCAGCGACCGTCCGGCACGAACCTGCGTCACGCGGCTGCGCCATTCGTCTTCCGTCCACTGCCAGGGTTCCATCACCTTCCTCCTAAAGTATGTCGGGTACCACCGCGTCGGGATAGAACAGCGCGGTCAACCGCGCCGCGCCAAGGCGTGATACGCGGGTCAGCAGCGCCTTGCGCGTTGCTGCGGGCAAGGGATGCAGCGGCGCATCGCGGATGAGCGCGCCACCATGGGCATCGGCCACGATGAAGCCTGCATCACGGGGAAAAAGCGGCTCATCCACATCGGGAGAGGTCGCGAAGAAAAGGCGGTCGCAGAACAAGCGGTAGTCCGGCCATTTGCTGTCGACGCGCAGGTCCTCCTTTGAGGATTTGATCTCGACGATCCAGATTTCACCGACACGCGACACCGCGAGGAGATCGGCCCTTCGGCCCGATGACAACGTAACCTCGGGCAGCGCGAACAGGTCATGCGCGGCAAGCAGCCGCAGCGTGCCGCGCCGGATGGCCAGCGCACGCTCGGACTGGCGGCCATCCTCAAGCATCGCCTCTAGCTCCTTGCATCCTCTAGGATCATCTGCGCGCCCTTCTCGGCGATCATCATGGTGGGTGAATTGGTGTTGCCCGACGTGATCCTGGGCATCACCGACGCATCAATGACGCGCAAGCCCGGCACATGGCGAACCCGCAACCGCTCGTCCACGACCGCCATGGGATCTTCTTTCACGCCCATCTTTGCCGTGCCAACCGGATGGAAGATTGTGGTGCCGATATCGCCCGCCGCTTGTTCGAGTTCGGCGTCGGTCTG
>JANMFA010000615.1:0-5413 GCA_031377545.1 Hyphomicrobiales bacterium
AAGGTTGCGCACGACGACGGGTTCGGTCGCGGTGCTTTCGACCGTGACTTCCATCTGGCCCGAGTTCAGCTCGACCTCGGCATCCAGGCCAAGCTGCTGCTGGTCGATGAGGGCCCGCGTGATGGCGCGGCTGATCTCTTCTGCTGAGATACGGCGCCCGAGGCGGCGGACCGCAACCGAGGAAAGGCCGTTTGTCTCGATTCCCGTCAGGCCGTGCTCGCGCGCGGCATTGACGATGCGACTTGTTGAAATCATGCCGGATGTGCCGGGCTGCGGCGCGCCGAAAAGCTGGATGTCGGCCGATGGTCCGGCACCCTCGATCAGGTCGCCCAGGCGAACCGTATCGGCCTCGACCGTCACGATGGGTTTCAACCGCAGAACAGCAGCAGTCTGCGCCCGGGTCGATGCCAGCGTTAAAAAGAGCAGCGCGACACAGCTGAATGCCGTGAACAACAGCACATGCCGTCCACTGGGTGCCGATGGGAGCTTGAAGAGTGTCATGGTGCCTCTCGCTCAACCGCGGAAGATCTGGGCAGCGGCATTGAGCATCTGGTCCGAGGCCGTAATGACCTTGGCGTTGAGCTCATAGGCGCGCTGCGCGGCGATCAGGGAGGAGATCTCGGTCACGGCGTTGACGTTCGATTCTTCGAGATAGCCCTGCTGGATGTTGCCGAAGCCTTCCGATCCCGGCGTGCCGTCAATGGCGGGGCCGGAGCCCGCAGTCTCGAGGTAGAGGTTGTCTCCCATGGATTCGAGGCCGGTCTTGTTGACGAAGCGGCTCAGTGTGATCTGGCCCACCTGCTGCGGTGTCGTGCTGCCCGGCACCAGCGCGTTGACGACGCCAAGGTTGTTGACCGCGACGCTGGTTGCATTGGCGGGAATGGTGATGCCGGGATCAATCAGGTTGCCTTCCGGCGTCACCAGACGGCCCTGGCTGTCGAGATCAAGGGCGCCATCGCGGCTGTAGGCCGTGCGACCATCCGGCAGGGTGACCTTCAGGAAGCCCTCGCCGCGGATCGCGAGATCGTAGGTCTTTTCTGTGGGCGAGATGTTGCCCTGGTTCATCAGGCGCGGCGTCGAGACGGTCTTCACGCCTGAGCCGACGAACACGCCTGCGGGAATCTGGTTGCCCTGTTCGGAGGTTGGCGTGCCGGCACGACGGGTCTGCTCATAGAGCAGGTCCTGAAAGTTGACGCGCTGGCGCTTGAAGCCAGTGGTACGCATGTTGGCCACGTTGTTGGAAATGACCTGGACGTTCATTTCCTGGGCCATCATTCCGGTGGCGGCGGTGTGCAAGGCGCGCATGTTGCGGTGCTCCTCTGTTCCGGATGAAGTTACGAATTGCCGACGTCAGCGAGCCGGCTGATCGCGCTGCGGCGAATCTCGTCGGTGCGCTGCATCAGGGATGAAACACTCTGGTAGGCCCGTGACAGTTCCATCAGGCGGCTGATTTCCTGCACGGCCTTGACGTTGGACTTCTCGATTTCGCCAGCAGCAAGCCTGTATTCCTTCGGCTCGGCCGGCTGCAGCGGTATTGCAGTGGAGAACAGATTCTGGCCCTGGTTCTGCAGGAGCTGTGGATTGGGCACCTTGACCATCTTGAGCTTGCCACGGGGCCCATTGCTCGTCGTGATGGAGCCATCCTGGGCGATCTTCAGGTCCGTCTCGGTCGATGAGATCGTGACCGTGCCCCGGTCTGACACCATGACATGGCCATCGCTGTTGACGAGTTCGCCCTTGGCATTGATGGCGAGCGAGCCATTGCGCGTGTAGCGCTCGCTGCCTGGACCCGAGCGCACCGCGAACATTGCATCGCCCTGGATTGCGACATCAAGCGGATTGCCCGTGCGCTCCATGGTGCCCTGGCTGTAGGTCAGCGACGTTCCCCTGTCCCAGACATAGGACAGACGCTTGTCCTGTCCGCGAAACTGCTCGTGGCGGGCCGTCGGCATCAGATATTCCTGGAACACCGTCGAACGGCGCTTGAAGCCGTTCGTATCGATGTTGGCGACGTTGTTCGCCACCACGTCCAGTTCGCGGGCCAGCGACACCTGCCGCGACAGCCCAATCAGAAATGCGTTCTCCATCGAACGGCTCCTTCGTTGCACCCCAACGATTTCGCTCGTGACCCCGGATGCTCCCCAGCTTCCGCAATCACATCCCCTTCATTGCAGAGGGCGTGCCAAATGGAGAATTCCTGATAAAAGACTTCAAATACAATGTCTTGGAGACTTTCTGTCTTTCGGATTTGAGGGGAGTAACCTGCCATTAAGGATGTTTTTGCCCGGCAAAAATTGCCGCCATGGCATCAGATCTAAAGCCTTCGTTAACCATAACGTCTGAAGGTTGCAGGCAAGGAATGGTGAAAGAGGGTCCCGGCGACCTGATTGATCCGTCGACAGGGCTGGTGAAGTGCATGGCGAAGAAAAGCGCGAAGACGGATGATGACGCGTCCGAGGACGGTGAGGGCGCGGGCAAGCGCAAGCTCAAGCTGCCCGGCAACAAGCTGGTCATCATTGGTGCAGCCGTGTCGTTGCTGGCCTTCGGCGGTGGCGGCTACTGGTTCTTCACCAAGAACAAGGGCTCGTCCGCGCAGATGGCTGCGCAGCAGTCCGACCCGAAGGCATCGGCAGCTCCTTCCTCCAACCAGACCGGCCCCAAGAAGCCATCGGCGTTTCTTGATCTGCCCGAGATGACCGTGAACCTCGCGGCCGGCGGCGGGCAGCAGGACCGGCAACAGTTCCTGCGCATGAAGATCGCGCTCGAAGTGGGCGAGCAGAGGGTCGTCGCGGAAATCCAGCCGATGCTGCCGCGCGTGATGGACACCTTTCAGGTGTTCATGCGTGAGTTGCGGCCGCAGGATCTCGAAGGATCTGCCGGCCTGTACAGGCTGAAGGAGGAGATGACGCGGCGCGTCAACGTCGCGGTCTATCCGTCACGCGTCGATGCGATCCTCTTCAAGGAACTGATGGTGCAATAGCAAACCATGGCGGGGCAAAAAGATCAGGACGCGCTTTCGGCCGCGTGGGAAGAATCGCTTCTCGCGGAGCAGGCGGCCAACCCCAGCATTGAAGCCGACGAGGGCGGCTGGACGCCGACGATCGCGGCGTCGCTCGATCTTGGCTCTGACCGGCTACTGAACCAGGAGGAAGTCGACAATTTTCTCGGCTTCTCCGTCGATGAAACTGCGATCGGTGGCGCCGGCGGCATTCGCGCGATCGTCGATTCGTCGATCGTCAGCTACGAGCGCCTGCCGATGCTCGAGATTGTTTTCGATCGCCTTGTCCGGCTGCTGACGGTTTCCCTGCGCAATTTCTTTTCCGACAACGTCGAGGTCTCGCTGGATGGCATTACCTCGGTGCGCTTCGGTGACTACGTCTCATCGATCCCGCTGCCGGCCATTCTCTCCGTCTTCAAGGCCGAGGAATGGGAGAACAATGGCCTCGTCTTCGTCGATTCCAACCTGATCTATCTGATCATTGATGTGCTGCTTGGCGGCAAGCGCGGACATACCACCGTCCGCATGGATGGTAGGCCCTACACCACGATCGAAATCAATCTTGTCCGGCGTATGCTGGATGTCGTGCTCATGGATGCGGCGGAGGCGTTCTCTCCCCTTTCGCCCGTTACCTTCACCATGGATCGCATCGAGACGAACCCGCGCTTTGCATCGATCACGCGCCCCGCCAATGCCGCCATCCTCATCGAGCTGCGCCTTGATATGGAAGGGCGCGGCGGCGTCATCGAGATCCTGCTGCCCTACGCCACCATCGAGCCGATCCGCGAACTGCTCCTGCAGAGCTTCATGGGTGAAAAGCTTGGCCGCGATCCGACCTGGGAAGGCCATCTCGCCACCGAAGTCTTTGGTGCCATGCTGGATCTTGAGGCCGTACTGCATCAGGCCAAGCTGCCGCTTCGCCAGATCGTGAACATGAAGGCGGGCGATACGATCCTGTTCGATGTCAAATCGGACCCGATTGTCGAAATTCGCTGCGGCGACCAGAAGGTCACCGAAGGTCGCATGGGGCGCATCGGCGACAACATCGCGGTTCAAGTGCTCAGCCCGCTCATCCGGTCAAAAACGACGCTCGCGATCTTCGACCAAGGCGCCTCGGGCAAAAGGGATTGAACATGGGTAGCGTGATTGGTCTGGTCATCGAGTTCGCTGTCGTGATCCTGTTGGGGTTCACCGTGACCTACTGCATCATTCTCGACCGGAGGCTACAGAGGTTGCGCGCCGACGATACATCCATGCGTCAGACGGTCGTTGATCTTGGCCTTGCGACAGAGCGGGCGGAGCGGGCCATCGACGGGTTGCGACAGGCCCATTCGGACTGTGACAAGACGCTGGGCGAGCGGCTGCGGGCCGCGGAAAGCACAAGCCTGGAACTCAATGACAGCATCAAGTCCGGCGACGAGGTGCTGGGCCGGATCAGCCGCATCGTCAGCACGGCCAAGCGAGCGGTTTCGGAAGCCGAGACGCGGATGCATGTCGAACTACCTGGTAACGTTTCGGAAACCGCAGCAGCAGCTGAGGCTTTCGCCGTGCGGGCGCGTCGGAGGATACTGGACAGCGCCGCATGAACCGTGTCCGCCTGCTCCCGATTGTGATTGTCGCTGCTTCAGGCCTGCTGGTCCTGAGGGCGACGGAACTGATCACGAGCGGTGGCAAGTTCTTTGCCGAAAGCGAACTGCCCAGGAAAGCGATGCGCGAGGAGGATCTCCCGCATTTTGCCCGTGCGCTGGCCCGTCATCGCTTCATTCCGCCGGTTGATGCCGACATCACCGGCAGCGTTCCCGCCAAGAAGGACGAGCAGAAAAAGGACGAGCCCAAGAAGGATGATCCCAAGAAGGATGACCCCAAGAACGCGGGCAAGCCTGATCCGGCAGCGCAGAAGCTGGCGGAGCAGCGCCTGGCGCAGCCATTGCCGCCGCCCGCGCCGACCTCTGCGTCCGAGCGGGCGGTTCTCGAGCGCCTCCAGGAGCGACGGGGAGTGATCGATGACCGGTCGCGCGAGCTCGACATGCGCGAAAGCCTGCTGCAGGCTGCCGAACGCAAGGTCGATGGCCGGATCAACGAACTGAAGGACATTGAAGGGCGTCTTGATGCGGGGGCCAAGGCCGAACAGGCCGAAATCGACAAGCAGCTCCGTACCGTTGTCGTGATGTACGAAGCGATGAAACCGAAGGATGCCGCGCGCGTTTTTGACCGCCTCAAGCTTGATGTTCTCGTCCCCATCGCGACAACCATGAAACCTGCCCGCATGTCAGAAATCATGGCTGCGATGACCCCTGAAGCAGCCGAGAAGCTGACCGTTGCCTTGGCCTCACGGCCGCGGGAGGCTGCCTCGGCGCCCGGCATGGCACCAGCTTCCGGCGGCACGCCGGCAGGTGAATTGCCACGCATTGATCC
>JANMFA010000217.1:0-2606 GCA_031377545.1 Hyphomicrobiales bacterium
CGGCCAGATCACCATGTCGGCGCTGTTCGACACGGATTATCAGCCCGTCCACGGCACCAATCCGCCGCTGTTCCGGACCCGCGCGACAGACTGGGCCCATGCCGAATGGCGTCCCTTCCTAGACCGCGCCAAGGCTAGCGACATGCATGTGCTGGCCGCCGCCTGCACCGACATGAACGGCTTCCTGCCCGCTCACCTTACCGAACGCTCCCGCACGCCGACGGGTGACGTCAATCACGACACGCAGTTCTGCCGCAACGGGCGGATCATGCTTGAGGCAATCGACCGCAAGGCTAAAGTCTCAACCGCGCCCTACATGATGGCAGTGTACCGCCAGGAAGGCGACGGCGACAGCTATGTGGTGGTGCGCAATGTCTACGTCCCGCTGGTGCTGGGCGGCAAGCGCTGGGGCGATTTCGAGTTGGCTTACAGCTTCGATTGAGGCGTGAGGGCCGGTTCCTGACCCGCCCCCGCGCGCTTTACGACGGGTTGCGGCGCGCCATGAAGGCGAGGCGCTCAAACAGCATGATGTCCTGTTCATTCTTCAGCAGTGCGCCATGCAGCGGAGGGATCGCGCTCGCCGGATTGCTGTTCTGCAATACCTCCAGCGGCATATCCTCGTTCAGCAACAGCTTCAGCCAGTCGAGCAACTCGCTGGTCGAGGGCTTCTTCTTGAGGCCCGGCACTTCACGCAGGTCGTAGAAGACATCCATCGCCTTCTTCACCAGCACCTTCTGGATGCCGGGGAAGTGGACGTCGATGATCTCCTGCATCGTGTCGCGGTCCGGGAACTTGATGTAGTGGAAGAAGCAGCGGCGCAGGAAAGCGTCGGGCAGTTCCTTCTCGTTGTTCGAGGTGATGACCACGATCGGGCGTTCCTTGGCCTCGATCCGCTCCTGCGTTTCGTAAACGTCGAAGCTCATCCGGTCGAGTTCCTGCAACAGGTCGTTCGGGAACTCGATATCGGCCTTGTCGATCTCGTCGATCAGCAGCACGGGCAGCTGCGGCGCGGTGAAGGCGTCCCACAGCTTGCCCTTCTTGATGTAGTTCCTGATGTCGTGGACGCGCTCGTCGCCCAGCTGGCCATCACGCAGACGCGCCACGGCGTCATATTCATAGAGACCCTGATGCGCCTTGGTGGTCGACTTGATGTTCCATTCGATCAGCGGGGCGTTCAGCGCCTTGGAGATTTCATGCGCCAGCACGGTCTTGCCGGTGCCGGGCTCGCCTTTCACCAGCAGCGGGCGGCGCAGCATCACGGCGGCGTTGACGGCAACCTTGAGGTCTTCGGTCGCGATATAGGACTTGGTGCCTTCAAAACGCTGCGTGTCGGTCATGGGTTTTCCTGTGAGACTGAATTTCGACGCGCAGCGATATGGGGCGGGCGGCGCGGGTGCATGGGGGTGGGGGCTGGCAATTCAGCGAGGGAGCAGCAGGATGCGCTGGGCGATCCCTTCCAGCTTGCCTTCGTCGACGACCGCTTCGGCATTGTTCCAGCCCAGCGTCAGCGCCCAGTCGCGCCCGGCCTTGTCGGTGAGCAGCCAGGTGAGGTTGATCACTCCTGGCTCGCTGCCGCCCTTAAAGCCGATATAGCTCCAGTTTGCCTTGATCGCCGCCGTGGCCGAGGGGCTGATCGCCATGATGTCGAACACCTTGGAATCGGCATTACGGCGCATGTGGCCGAACAGCTTGGCGAGGTCGGCGGGCGAGGCAAACCATTCGACGTCGAGCGCTTTGGGGCCATTGGCAAAGGCGGCGTTGATCTGGTCGAGTGAGGGGTCTTCCTCCGCCACCTGCACAACCTCGATAATCGCCTGTTTCGCAGGGTCACCGCTGCGCCAATCAGCGAGGGTCTGTGAATTGCCGGCCTTTAGGATGAAGAGCTGCTTGGTCGTCAGGAACGGATCGTTCGCGTCAGGATCGGCGTGGCCGCTGTCCTTCATCAGTTTGAGGATGCGCTCCTTGCCAAGCACCTTGATCAACTGATCGGTCGCGGTGTTGTCGCTGATTGAAATCATCAGGCTCGCGAGGGTGTGAAGCGTCACCGGGGAACCCTCGGGCCAGTCCTGCAACCGCCCGCTGGGGTAGCTCTTCTCGGTCAACGGCACGACGTCGCTCCACTTGCGACGGCCTGCTTTCACATCCTCCGCCAGCGCGGCAAGGACATAGAGCTTGAAGGTTGATCCCAGTGCGAGCGGTGTGTCCGCGCGCAAGCTGATGACCGGGGTGCCGCCCTCGAGCGGGCCGAACCATGCGTTTACGCTACCCGGCAACGCGGCGAGGTCGGCGGAGATTTTCACTGGGCTGTCGTCCGCGATGGCAAGCGAATCGACGCTGGTAAAAACCAGCTCGTTTACGCGGTTACCGTCGACCGGATCGATCGCGATGACCCCCTTGGCCAGTCCGCGCTCGAAGCGGATCTCGAGGTTGGCCCGCCTCCCATTGCTCGGGACCAGCAGCGCGACATCGGTCGCCGGGCCGAACTGCGCCACAAGGCTCGCGCTGAGCGTCACGATCTGCGCATCGGCAACGGCCGCGCGAAACCCTGCTGTGAAGATGTCGGCGGGATCGGCCTTCCCGTTGAGCAAGGCCACGACCTGACCGGC
>JANMFA010000630.1:0-18815 GCA_031377545.1 Hyphomicrobiales bacterium
GGCGCGGATCGTGTTGATGTCGTAGGTCATTCACTGATTTCCTTCCTTCTCCCCTTGCGGGAGAAGGTGGTCGGCGGATGCCGACCGGATGAGGGGTCACGCAGTTCTGAGGCGTCAGCGTGACCCCTCATCCGCCTGCCATCCGGCAGGCACCTTCTCCCGCAAGGGGAGAAGGAAGATTCATCAAACCCCCAGCGACTTGCCTTCAGCCACCAGCTTGGCGATCCGCTTCTTGCCATCTTCAACGGCATCACGAATTTCCGCAGCGTTCTGGGTCGAGAGCTTGCGCATTTCGTCGACGATCGTGATGGAGCGCTCCTGAAAACCGACAACGCTGTCGACCAACTTTTTCACCGCATCAGCGCGCACCGTGGGGCCGTAGCCGGCCTTGACGGCAGCTTCCTGCACCTTGTCGCCGATCTCGCCCAGGGTCTCCAGGCTCTTCGACACGCCTTCCTTCATCACTTCCAGCGTCTGCGTCGCCTCATGCAACCCGAACATGCCGGTGAAGGAAGCTTTCAGCGCCGTGAGCACGCTGTCGTTGGTGGAGAAGAACGAGATGGCCTGCGCATAGACCCGCTCCTTGGCGTTGGTCGTCTGCATCAGGCGGGCCATCACGACTTCGGACGTGTTGTAGGAAATCGTGAGATTGTCCGAGAGATCCTTGGAGATCTGGTAGCGCTTGTCCATGTCCTGGGTCATGCGCAGGCGCTCGTCGCGGGTCATCTCCAGGCGGGCGCGGTCTGCCGGTTCGGTCCCGGCGAACCCGGAAACAAGCTTCGAGGCCTCATCCAGCGCCTTCTTTTCGGCATCGAGCTTCTGCTCGGCGACTTTCAGCACTTCCAGCGCCATGACTTCGGACTGCTTCAGCGCGCCGCGGAAATCGCGGTAGGCATCGAGGATGATCCCCTCGCGCTTGATCTGGTCCTTTGTCGAGGCCGTGACCTCCATGTACTTCTTGCGGATCGAATCGAAGCGGTCGGCAATGTCGCCCCGCGAAATCTTCATCCAGACATTGGTGACGCGCTCCAGCACGTCGATCTTCCCGTCGGAGATCTGGTCCACCATCTTCTTGGCGTCGTCGCGGATGGAATTGAAGCTCTGCGCGATGTCCTGATAACGCGTGCCGATGTCCATGGCCGCCGTCTGCTCGCGCACGACCTCGTTGAACACCGACGTCTGACCCAGCGTACGGGCAATGACCGCGATCTTGTCCTTGTCGAGGTCGGAGATCTTTTCCAGCAGCGCGTTGATCGGCGCATCCTCGACCTTCGCAGGCTGCAGGCCAAGATCGCGAAGCGCGCCCACGGCCTTGTCCAGATATTGCATCGGTGTGTGCAGCTTGACCGGTGACGCCGTCATCGTATTCGCCATGGAAACCTCCTCGGGAGCACAACATTGCCCCGCATGCGCGGGAATGTGGGGGAGTTCCGTGACAAGCGCAAGATGCTGATTTCACCGCCTATAAGTGGAATCGCTCCGGCCCGACGGCGCTATTTCCTCAAGCCACAGCCTCAACGGACTGCACATCGGGCAGAAAATGCCGGAGCAGGTTCTGGATGCCGTGCTTCAAAGTGGCGGTGGAGGATGGGCAACCCGCGCAGGAGCCCTTCATGGTGAGATACACCACGCCGTCCTTGAAACCCTTGAAGGTGATATCGCCGCCGTCACCAGCCACAGCCGGGCGGATGCGGGTTTCCAGCAGTTCCTTGATCGTCGATACCGTCCCGGCATCCTCCGGCGCGAAAAATTCACCCGCGTCATCTCCAGCCGCTTCAACGCCCGTGCGCAAAACAGGCGCGCCGGACATGTAATGCTCCATGATCGCGCCCAGGATGGCCGGCCGCATATGGGCCCATTCCGTCTCGCCCTTGGTCACTGTGATGAAATCGGAGCCGAAAAACACGCCCTGGACGCCCTCGATGCCGAACAGCTTCTCGGCGAGCGGCGAGGATGCGGCCGCCGTCTCCGCATCGCGCATTTCAAGCGTGCCTTCACCCATGACATCGCGTCCGGGCAGGAACTTCAGGGTTGCGGGATTGGGGGTGGGTTCTGTCTGGATGAACATCGGTCTCTCCTCGCCATTCCGGTTCAAGGCCGGAGGGTGATGCTGGATCGGGTTTATCAGATGTGGGGATAGGGGGGAAGGGTGACAAGCGATTGCATATCGATTTCAGAAATTGACAAATTGAAATTGATATGGCAAGAATGCTTAGGGGCTGTAACAGGAGGCATAATTGTCAAATATTGTTTATCTCCATGGGCAGCCTGCTCCGATCCCCCGGTTTTTGCGTGTGTTGGAACACCGCCGACTAGAACACCTATTAGCAGCTCAAACCCTTCCCTATGACCGCTTCGTGATAGAGGCTGGATCATTGAAGGAGCAATTAGAACTTTTCAACGCACTGAAACAAAAAGGGCATGAACTCATATTAGACACCAATGTAGCTGAACTTTCTTCCATTGCACGATATGCTGGTCACGCTAAGAACGCTCCATGGTCAAATCCGGATGGGATTTTAACTGATATTCATCTGAAAAATGGATCGAACAGCGGCGTGGTCGGCATGATTGCACGCTTTGCAGTGTCTCACGGGTTTTCACGTGTCCTTGCGCCTTCAAGAGTTATGTTCAGCTTAGATGATGGAATCATTGAAGCTGATATTGAAAATTGCAACGCTCTTCGTATCGCTCTCGATGCCGAAGGAGGGAAGGACATTGAAATAGATTTTCCTGTTATGGTACCAATTTCAATATTAAATGATGTAGCACAAAGGCGCTACATTATCTCTAAATTGGGTTCTGCTGCAATTTCCTCAATTTGGGCAAGAATCTCAGGCTTTGGTGCAACTGCAACTGGTGTTGGAGTACGTAAGTATATTTCTTCGATTCAGGATTTTCATGCCTTGGGCAAACCAATTGTTTCAGACGGCGTTGGCGGCCTTGCTGCGTTAGCGATCCTAGCATTTGGTGGAGCTTGTGGTGTTTCATACGGAGTCGCATCACGAGAGCGTTTTAATGCATCTGACTGGCACAAACCTCCCAAAGCTAGCGGTGGCGGGGGTGCAGACTATAATGTCTTGCTCTCAGGAATTGATAAGCTCCTTAAGCGTGAAGATGCACAAGCCATCATAGATGCGCCTGGTGGCAGGCGTTTGGTATCTTGCGCAGACCGCAATTGCTGCCCGAATGGTTTCGAAGATACAATTAAAGATCCAAAGGCGCACTTCTTGCGGCAGCGTGCATTCAAATGCGATGCACTTGCCGCAGTTCCGGAACCAATTCGCGCTCGTCACTATCTCGACAATGACCTTACCAAATACGAACGCTCTGCGAGGCAAATAGCAAAATTAAAAATTCCAGATGAAGGGATTATTGCCCGACTCAATGATAACGCAGTTCGGCTGGACCGAATGAGAGATGTACTTGGAAGTCTGGAGAACGTGCATTCTGCCTCGTCCAGATCTCCAAATTGGGTAACATCACTCCACCTTGCGAAAACAAGAAAAGACAGGATCTAACCATGTCGACTGCTGTCAGCCGTATCCTTGATCACCTCCGTGACGATGGAGGACTGCAGGGCAAGGATATCGCCAATATCGTTGCCGTGTCGCCGGCCACCGTTTCGCGCTGGTCCAGCGGGAAGGCCACTCCTGATCTCCGGACGCAGACCGTCATCGCCGAATTGCGTTACGTCGTGGATTGTCTCGGTGATTTCTACACGCCGGATGAAACACGCATCTGGCTCCACACAAAGCACCCTATGCTTCAGGGCGAACGCGCGATCGATCTGATCAATTCAGGCCAGACAGAGGCCGTGCTGGCGGTGATCGAAGCGCTTGATGCCGGAGCTTATGCCTAGTGGCGTCCGGACCGCGCAAGGCCCGTGATCTGGACCTGCTTGATGCGGTGGATTCATTCAACCGCGAAAGCTTCTCGGGGCGCGTCTGGCGCGTCGTGCGCGACGGGCGCGATCCGGTCTCGGGCGGCCCCTCGCACAGCCGCTGGTGCAATGGCTCTTTCGACGTGCTCTACACCTCGCTCGACAGGAACGGCGCCATGGCCGAGATTCACTCGTTCCTGTCAGCGCAGCCGGTTTTTCCGTCCAGAATGACCTGGAAGTGCCACCAGCTGGCTGTTCAGCTCGACAAAACATTGCGGCTGGCGGACCTGCCAACGCTGCAACGGCTTGGGGTCGATACCAGCCGCTTTCGTGAGCGCAATTACGAAAGCTGCCAGGACATCGCCGACGCGGCATATTTCCTGGGGTTCGACGGCCTGATGGCCCCCAACGCCAGATGGGAGTGTCTCAACCTGATGCTGTTCACGCAGAGAATTGCCCCCGAAGACATCACGGTGATGGACGGCCAAAGCCATGATGTTGACTGGTCGGTCTGGCGCAAGAGCATCCGCACGCAGGCGTGATGCTCAAGCCTCCCGCCGCGCCGCTAGCATATAATTCACCGCCATATCACGTGCCAGCGACCAGCGATCCGTGAGCGGATTGAACACCACGCCCTGCCGGTCGAACACCTCCAGATCACCCGCCGCAATCGCCTCTTCCAGCTCGTCCGGCGTGACGAACTTGTCCCAGCTGTGCGTACCCACGGGCAGCCAGCGCAGCACGTATTCCGCACCCACGATGGCAAGCGCGAAGGAGCGCTTGGTGCGGTTGATCGTGGCGGCGATGAACAGGCCGCCGGGTTTCACGAGGCTGGTGGCCGCGGCCACGAAATCCGTGACGCGTGGCACATGCTCCACCACTTCCATGGCGAGCACGACGTCGAAAGCGGCCTTTTCCTCCACCAGTGTTTCCGCCGTCACCTTGCGGTAATTGACCGCCACGCCGGAGCGCTCGGCATGCGTGCGCGCCACATCGACGTTGTTGCCCGCAGGATCGATGCCCGTCACGTCAAATCCCAGGCGCGCCAGCGGCTCCGAGAGCAATCCGCCGCCACAACCGATGTCCAGCAGTGACAGGCCGCTGAACGGCTGCATTGCTTTCGGATCACGATCACAATGGGCGACGATCGTCTCGCGCAAATAGCTGAGCCGCACCGGGTTGAACTTGTGCAGCGGCTTCATCTTGCCCTTGGGATCCCACCATTCACCGGCGAGCCGGTTGAATTTTTCGACCTCCCCGGAATCAACCCAGGCTTCGCCTGACCGGGCTTTGTCGATCCGCGCGCTGTCTGCAGCGGTCATGAGAATCTCCTGCGGGGCGGGATTTCTTGACTCACGCCTCTGGCGCTTTCATAAGGCCGCGCGCCCTGTGACGCCACTGGCCTTTTCGCCGCTGGCTTTGCGGGCACTTTTTCCCACCTGGACCTGAGAATTCCATGGCCCGCCTCGTGATGAAATTCGGCGGAACCTCCGTCGCTAATGTCGAACGCATCAAGAATGTCGCACGCCACGTGAAACGGGAGTGGGACGCCGGCAACGACGTGGCTGTCGTTGTCTCTGCCATGTCCGGCAAGACCAACGAACTGGTGGGCTGGTGCAAGGAAAGCGCGACCCTGTACAATCCAAAGGAGTACGATGTCGTTGTGGCCTCCGGTGAACAGATCACCTCGGGGCTTCTCGCCATCGTGCTCAGCGACATGGGCATCCCCGCCCGCTCCTGGCAGGGATGGCAGGTCCCACTCTATGGCTCGGATGCGCATGGATCGTCGCGCATCACCGATATCGATGGTTCTGGCATCGTCGCGGGCTTCACGAAGAACCGCGAGGTCGCGGTTGTTTCGGGCTTTCAGGGCGTGCACAAGGAAACCGGACGCATCGTGACCCTGGGGCGCGGCGGCTCGGATACCTCCGCCGTCGCCATTGCTGCTGGCCTGAAGGCAGACCGCTGCGATATCTACACGGATGTCGACGGTGTCTATACCACCGACCCGCGTGTGGTTGCGAAGGCGAAGCGGCTGGAAAAGGTCGCCTTCGAGGAAATGCTGGAGATGGCATCCGCCGGCTCCAAGGTGCTGCAGGTACGCTCGGTCGAGATCGCCATGTCGCAGCGCGTCAAGACTTACGTGCGGTCGTCGTTTGACGATCCGGAAAATCCCAATCCTGGCACCCTCATCTGTGACGAGGAAGACATCGTGGAAAAGCA
Source organism: Hyphomicrobiales bacterium (assembly GCA_031377545.1). GTDB lineage: Bacteria > Pseudomonadota > Alphaproteobacteria > Rhizobiales > Beijerinckiaceae > JADCCX01. Next base: position 6,107 of record JANMFA010000630.1, read on the forward strand.
GAACGTCACCGGCATCGCCTTCTCCAAGGACGAGGCCCAGTTCACCCTGCGGCGCGTGGCCGACAAGCCGGGCGTCGCGGCCGCCGTTTTCGCGCCACTGGCAGAGGCGCAGGTCAATGTGGACATGATCGTCCAGAACATCTCGGCTGATGGCAACACCGACATCACCTTCACCGCGCCAGCGGCGGAATATGATCAGGTCATGGCTGTCTTGACGCAGAACAAGGAAAAGATCGCCTATACGACGCTGGAAGCCGAGCGCGATGTCTGCAAGGTTTCGGCCATCGGCATCGGCATGCGCAGCCATGCGGGCGTGGCTGCGATGGCCTTCCGGGCGCTGGCCGACAAGGGCATCAACATCCGCGCGATCACGACATCCGAGATCAAGTTCTCGGTGCTGATCGATGCGGCCTATACCGAGCTCGCCGTGCGCACGCTGCACACGCTCTACGGGCTGGACAGGGCATAGGATGTGTTGACCGATGACGGGCTTGATCCGGTGCCCGTTCTTCGCCATCCTGATCTGCACTGATCATGCAGATCCGTCTTTTCGCAGCAGGAAACACGTGAAGCTTCGCATTTTTCTTGCCACCCTGGCTGCTGCTCTCGCGTCATGGCTGGCCGCTCCGGGCGATGCCCGGGCGCATACGGAATTCGAAGTCCAGGAAACCTACCTCAATGCCCGGATCGACGGACGGCTTTTCCGCCTCGAAGCCGTGGTCACGAAAACCAAGGGTGCGACTGGCAGGCTGCCGGTAGCGCTTTTCCTGCACGGCAAGGATTTTCTGGGTTCCGCGATGGCTGACACGCGAGCCTCATCCAGCAATGCGCAGGCCCGTGATCTGGCGGAGCGCGGCTGGCTGTCCGTGTCCTTCACGCGGCGCGGCTTCGGCCGTTCGGATGGTCCGTTCCCCGTCATCGCATCCTGTGACGGTCTCAAGCTTGAAGAGCAGTTCGTCTCGGACGCTGACGAGACACTGGCCGTTATCGAGGCCCTGAAGCAAAGGCCGGATGTCGATGGGGATCGCATAATCGCCATCGGTGTGTCTGCCGGGGGTGCCAATGCCGTGGCGCTCGCAGCCCGCAATCCGCCGGGATTGAAGGGAATCGTCAATATTTCCGGAGGCCTCAGCCTCAGCAATTGTCAGGACAAGGCCAATGTTGCGCTGGCCGCCGCGTTCGGATCGCTCGCAGGACGCAGCCGGGTGCCCCAGCTCTGGATTTATGCCGACAATGACGAATTGTTCCCCGCCGTTCTCGTGAACCAGATGCATGAGGCCGCGCTGAAGGCAAACAGTGACGTCCGCCGCTTCAGCATCCCCAAGCTGGAGCCAAGGGGACACAATGTCTATGGCAACAGCACGGGGCGCCGTCTCTGGCTACGCGAGATGGACAATTCCCTGCGGGCCTGGAGGCTACCGACCTACAATCCCGCCGACGTGGTGCCATGGCTCAAATCCATGGGACTGACGGAAAAGGACCGGAATTCGTTTGAACGGTATCTTTTCGACCCCGGATACAAGGCAATGGCCTACAGCCCCAGGGACAAGCGCACGTTCTGGCGTTTCAGCGGCAGCAATCCCAAGGATGTGAGCGAAGGTGCATTGAAGGACTGCACGGAAAAGTTTCAGGATTGCCGCCTCGTGCTCGAAGGCAACCACCTGAAACAGCCTTGAGTCAGGACAAAGATCCCATGCAAGCCATTGTCATTGGAGCAGGCGTCGTCGGGCTGGCAGTCGCGCGGGCACTGGCACGCAACGGCCATGACACGATTGTACTTGAAGCCGCGGATGCAATTGGCACCGGCACCTCCTCGCGCAACAGCGAGGTGATCCATGGCGGCATGTATTATCCCACGGGCTCGAGCAAGGCGCGCTACTGCGTCGAAGGCCGCCGACTGCTCTATGCCTTCTGCGACAGTCACGGCGTTCCCTACCGGAAATGCGGAAAACTGATGGTGGCCACCACCGAGGCCGAGACCGCCAAGATCGACGCCATCCACCGGCAGGGCCTGTCCAATGGCGTGGAGGGCCTGTCCATGCTCTCTCGTGCGGCCGCGACCGCGCTGGAGCCAAATCTGCTCTGCACATCAGCGCTTCTGTCCAGTGAAACCGGCATTGTGGACAGCCACTCCTTCATGCTGGCACTGCAGGGCGACCTGGAAGCTGCAGGTGGTGCGATTGCCTTCGAGACACCGCTGGAACGCATCGAGCGCGATGGCAGCGGCTGGCGCGTGCATTTCGGCGGTCGGGAGCCGGGCGCCCTGGATGCCGGGATCGTGGTGAATGCGGCAGGTCATGGCGCATGGGAAACGGCCCACAAGGTGGATGCCTATCCTGCATCGCGCATCCCCAGGCGGGTCTTCGCCAAAGGCAACTACTTCTCCTGCTCAGGCAAGCCCGCTTTCACGCGCCTGATCTATCCCGCGCCGACAGATGGCGGACTGGGCGTGCATCTGACACTCGACCTCGCGGGCCGCATGAAGTTCGGTCCCGACGTGGAATGGCTGGGCGATGTCGAACCCGCGGGGATCGACTACACCGTCGATCCAACGCGCGGCGACAGTTTCTACGCCGCCGTCCGCACCTATTGGCCCGCGATGCCGGATGGTGTGCTGACGGCGGATTATTCAGGCGTCAGACCAAAACTTTCCGGCCCCGGGGAGGCCGCTGCCGATTTCATGGTGGAAGGCCCGCAACACCATGGCCTTGCGGGCCTTGTGCATCTCTATGGTATCGAGAGCCCTGGGCTGACATCATCGCTGGCAATTGCGGATGCCGTTGCGCATGCCGTTGCATAGCGCGAAAATCCCGGTTTCCATTCATGGCCCCATTCCGCTAAACACCCCTCCCATGACAACACGCATTGCCGATACTTTTGCCGCCTGCGCCCGCGACCATCGCGCCGCCCTTGTCACCTATGTCATGGCGGGCGATCCCGACCCTGTGACTGCGCAGGCCATCGTGAATGCATTGCCTGGGGCGGGTGCTGACATCATCGAACTTGGCATGCCCTTCTCCGATCCCATGGCCGATGGCGAGGCGATCCAGCAGGCGGGTTTGCGGGCTCTGAAAGCCGGAATGTCGCTTGCGGGAACGCTGGAAACGGCGCGCCGTTTCCGGGAGACAAACACCACCACACCCGTCATTGTGATGGGGTATTACAATCCAATCTATGTTTACGGCGTGGACCGCTTCCTGACTGATGCAAAGGCGTCAGGGGTTGATGGTCTGATCATCGTCGATCTGCCGCCCGAGATGGACGAGGAGCTCTGCATTCCAGCGCTCAAGGCGGGTGTCGCCTTCATTCGCCTTGCCACCCCGACAACGGATGACAAGCGCCTGCCCACGGTTCTGAAGAACACATCCGGCTTTGTCTATTATGTATCGATGACCGGCATCACCGGCGGCAAGATCGCGGATTACAGTCGCGTGAGCGATGCCGTCGCGCGCATCAAGCGCCATACGCCATTGCCGGTGGCCGTAGGATTCGGCGTCAAGACGCCCGAAAATGCAGCAGCCATCGCGGCAGGTGCAGATGGCGTGGTTGTCGGCACGGCGTTGATCAGCGCCTTGAAAGCGACACTTGGTCCTGACGACAAGGCGGGGGGCGGCAGTGTCTCCGCCGTGACGGATCTGGTGGCCTCGCTGGCGCAGGCCATCCGCAACACGAAGAAAATGGCAGGGGCAAAAGCATGAACTGGATCACCAGCTACGTTCCGCCCCGCATCAAGAGCCTCTTCAAGCGCGAATCGCCCGAGAATCTCTGGATCAAATGTCCAGAGAGCGGACAGATGGTGTTCCAGAAGGATGTCGAGGCCAATCTCAATGTGATCCCCGGCTCAGGCTACCACCTGCGCATTGATGCGGCATCACGGCTGAAGTCGATGTTCGACGAAGCCAAGTGGGTCGATGTCGCATTGCCCGAAGTACCGGTCGATCCACTGAAGTTCCGTGATGAAAAGCGCTATGTCGACCGCCTGAAGGACAGCCGGGCCAAGACCGGCATGCAGGATGCGATCAAGGTGGGCCTCGGGCGTGTTGAGGGCGCGCCGGCGGTGATCGCCGTCCAGGATTTCGACTTCATGGGCGGATCACTGGGCATGGCCGTGGGCGAGGCACTGGTCACTGGCATGATGACGGCGGTGGAGAAGAAGGCACCCTTCGTCCTTTTCGCGGCATCGGGCGGCGCGCGCATGCAGGAGGGAATCCTGTCGCTGATGCAGATGCCGCGAACGACAGTGGCCGTTCAGGCATTGAAGACGGCCGGACTTCCCTACATCGTGGTATTGACCAATCCGACAACCGGCGGCGTGACGGCCTCCTATGCTATGCTGGGTGATGTCCATATCGCAGAACCTGGTGCGCTCATCGGCTTCGCAGGTCCGCGCGTGATCGAGCAGACGATCCGCGAGAAGCTGCCTGAAGGCTTCCAGCGCTCGGAATTCCTGAAGGCGCATGGCATGGTGGACATGGTGGTGCCGCGACAGGAGATGAAAGCCACGATCGCACGGCTTTTGCGCCTGCTCTTGAAGCAGCCCGCGCTGAAGAAGGCGGCATAGGCCGCCGGAAGGTTTGCGCGATGGCAGATTCGACCATGCTGATGGCGCGCTTTCTGGCGCTCCATCCCAAGAAGATCGACCTGTCGCTGTCACGGATGACCAGCATCCTGCCAAAGCTGGGCAATCCACAGCTCAGGTTGCCGACAACGATTCATGTGGCGGGCACCAACGGCAAGGGCTCCACCATCGCTTTCATGCGGGCCATATTGCAAGCTTCAGGCAAGCGCGTGCATGTCTATACCTCTCCCCATCTCGTGCGCTTTCACGAGCGCATCCGTCTCGCGGGAACGCTTGTTGGCGAAGCCCGGCTGGTCGAGGCGTTCCGGCACTGCGAGGAGGCCAATGGCGGCGACCCGATCACCGTATTCGAGATGACGACTGCCGCAGCCCTCCTGCTCTTCGCGGAAACACCCGCCGATGTGCTGTTGCTGGAAGTCGGGCTTGGCGGCCAGTTCGATGCCACCAATGTCATCGACCATCCAGCCGCCACTGTCATCACGCCGGTTTCGCTCGATCATATGGAGTATCTCGGCAACACCGTTGCCAAGATCGCGGGCGAGAAAGCGGGCATTCTCAAGCGTGGCGCTCCGGCTGTTTTTGCCGAGCAGAGCATGGAGGGAACCGCTGTTCTCGAGGCCGAAGCGCGCAGAAGACACACGGGACCTGTCCTTGTGGGCGGACAGGACTTCCGGACGTACGAGGAGAACGGTCGGATGATCTTCCAGGACACCGAGGGCATGTTGGACCTGCCGCTGCCGCGTCTGGGCGGACGACACCAGCATCTGAATGCAGGAACGGCGATCGCTGCGCTGAAGGTGGTGTATGGCGAGGCGCTCAGCGAAGCTGCCATCGCCCGGGGGTTGACGCAGGTGGACTGGCCTGGCCGTCTGCAGCGTCTGCGCGGCAATGTGCTAAAGCTCGTACCCGAGGGGGCCGAAATCTGGCTTGACGGCGGGCACAATCAGGACGGCGGTCGGGTACTTTCCGCAGCGATGGCCGAGATGGCGACGGACAAACCCCGCCCCCTCGTGATGATCGCCGGGATGCTGTCCACCAAGGATTCAACGGCCTTCCTGTCCTGTTTCAGGGGCATGGTGGAAGAAGTCCACGCCATTGGCATTGCCGGACAGGATGCGGCGCGCAGCGCTGAAGATGTGGCCGATCAGGCGACACAGGCTGGCCTGACGGCCACCAGCGCCAGCAGCCTGGCCGAGGCGCTGGCACGCATTGGCCGCAAGAACTGGAGCGTCGCGCCCCGCATCCTGATCACGGGGTCGCTTTACCTCGCGGGAGAAGTGCTCGCCTTTGACGGCACGATTCCACGCTGACAGCGATCTTCAACAGGCTCAGGACGAGGCAGGCGTCAGGCCCGGATGATTTCGGCGCTCAGCTGAGGCTTGCTGGCAATGGTCTGGAACACCACGCAATAGCGTTCGGTCAATTTGAGCAGCGTTTCAATCTGTTCCTGCGACGCATCGGTGTCGAGTTCGAAGATCAGCCGGATGTCCTCGAAGCCCACGGAGGCTTCCTTCGAGACGCCCAGCGTGCCGCGGAAATCGAGCGTACCTTCGGCGCGGACAACGCCTGACTTGAGCGGAATGGCAAGGGCTGTGGCCACGGCCTTTACGGTGACGCCTGCGCAGGCCACCAGCGCCTCGAGCAGCATGTCGCCCGAGCACAGTTCTGCGCCCGACCCGCCGGTCAGCGGATGCAGCCCGGCCTCCGCGATGGCGCGGCCGGTCTCCACCTTGCAGGCGATCTTGCTGTCATCGAGCGTGCCTCGGGCTTTCAGCACGAGCTTCGCGCGGCCTGCCTCGGTACGATAGGCATCTTTCAGCGGGGCTTGCGTTGCGCGCAGTGTCTCGGCGTCCATGGTCTGTCCTTGTCGTGATTTTTTACCACCAGCTTCCGGCACCGGCGGCGATCTTGGTCTGTGTCTGGCTTTCGCCCGGTTTCATCGTCTGATCAAGCGCAGAAAGAACACGGCGGCGCGCCATGGAGAAACTGTCATCCAGACGGTCGCGCGGGCGGCCCGACACGATCAGGATTTCCTCGGCGATCCGGCCCGGCTTTGGAGCCATGACGATCACGCGGTCCGCGAGCGCCACCGCCTCGTCGGCATCATGGGTGACCATGACCATAGTCGGTTTGTAGGCCTTCCAGAGATCGATCATCTGCCCATGCAGGGCGTGCCGTGTCACGGGATCAAGGGCCGAGAACGGCTCGTCCAACAGCAGCACCTTGGGCTGGGCAACGAGCGCCCGTGCGATGGCCACGCGCTGGGATTGTCCGCCCGAAAGTTCCTTGGGCAAGCGCTTGCCATAACCTTCAAGCCCGATGAGCGACAGCGCCTGCGCCACGCGGCTGGCCTGCTCCGCCTGCGGCAACTGATCGATACCGAAGGCAATGTTCTTCTCGACCGTCAGCCATGGCAGCAGGCGCGGCTCCTGAAAGATCAGGCCGATCGCTGGATGGGGTGCCACAACCGTTTCACCATCCACCCTGATCTTGCCGCCGGTTGTCACGTCAAGCCCTGCGATCAGGCGCAGAAGCGTCGATTTTCCGCATCCGGAACCGCCGACGATGGCCAGAATCTCGCCCTGCCCGATATCGAGATTGATGTTGGCCAGCGCATGAACGCCATTGGGATAGGTCTTCGAAAGATCGCGGATCGACAGCATGATCATGATTCCTGAGGCGCGTCTGTCGCCGAGGCGGAAGCGGTATCCTGCCAGCGCAGGAATGGCCGTGAAATGGCAACGAGCACGGCGTCTGTGAGCTTGCCGAGCGACGCAAATATGACGAGAGCGGCCAGAATCTGGGCAGGCCTGCCCAGTTGCTGCCCGTCGATCAGCAGGTAGCCCAGACCCTCCGAGGCACCCATGAACTCCGCAGCCACCACGAACATCCAGCCAAGGCCCAGGCCGCTGCGCAGGGAAATGATGGTGGATGGCAGGATGGCAGGCAGAAGGATGCGCCGGATCTGCGCCAACCGGCTGAGACGGAACACCCGGCCCACCTCGATGATCTTGCGATCCACCGAGAGAATGGCCCCGGCCACGCCGAGATAGACGGGGAAAAAGACGCCTACGGCGATCAGCACCACTTTCGAGGTTTCGAAAATCCCGAACCACAGGATGAAGAGTGGAACCCATGCGATCGAGGGGATGGCCCGCATCGCCTGCAACAAGGGATCCGCCAGTTGCCGTGCGAGCGGCGACACGCCCGACAGTGCTCCCGCCACGATTCCAGCGGTGCTGCCAAAGGCGAAACCAACCGCGACACGCGCCAGCGTCGCGCCGATGTGAGTCGACAGCTCGCCACCCGCTGCCAGCTCCCACAGGGTGATGAGGATGCGGGACGGTGGCGGCAGCAACCTTCCGCTCACCCAGCCCTGACTAACGGAAAGCTCATGCGCCAGCGCCAGACCCAGGGGCAGAGTCAGTCCGATCAGCCAACCCGGAACGCGCGCGGTGCGGTAGGCTGGCCGCGTCTCGGGCGGGGCGGTTGATTCTGACGGGATGGAGGACAGTGTCATTGAGCTGGCTCCCCTTCTCCCATGGCGGGAGAAGGTGGTCGGCGGCTGCCAACCGGATTAAGGGCACGTCGATCCAGGAGATGTGCGCGAGCGCGCAACAGACCCTTGCTGACGCAAAGCCCCCTTACCCGCAAGGGAAAGGGGGCGATTGAGGGCCTCTACTGAACCTTCGCACTCTTGACCAGACGGTCATCGATCAGGGCCCGTACCGTTTCGCGCACGTCGAGATCGGGCTTGATCAGCCCTGCTTCCTGCAATGCGATGCCTGCCGCGAGGATTGTCTGCTTGCGGGCTGGCGTGAACGATGGATCGCTGAAGTCCGTCCGCTCAAGCTGGCGGGTGATCACGGCATCCGGCAGCTTGGTGGCAGTGATCAGCACCGCCTTGACCGCTGCGGGTTCGGCAAGCGCCAGTTTGCGACCTTCCTCATAGACCTTGAGAACCCGATTCACGAGTTCAGGATTGGCCTTGGCGAACTCCTCACGGACATTCAGCACGCCCAGAGTGTTGGATTCGGGCTTGCGATGAAACAGCGTTGCGCCACCCTCGACTTCTGCTGCAGCCATCAGCGGATCCAGGCCAGCCCAGGCATCGACATCGCCGCGCTCGAGCGCTGTGCGGCCATCCTGATGCTGCAGCAGTACCAGCTTCACGTCCTTTTCGGTCAGCTTTGCTTCCTGCAGGGCGCGGATGAGGAAGATATGCGGATCCGTACCACGGGTAACCGCCACGCGCTTGCCCTTGAGATCCTCGACCTTGGTGATGCCCGTCTTGGGCGTCGTCACCAGCGCCGTCCACTCCGGACGCGAATAGACATAGATCGACTTGATCGGATTGCCGCTGACCTTGGCCAGCAGGGCCGCCGCACCGGCGGTGGAGCCGAAATCGATCGAGGAGGCGTTGAGGAATTCCAGCGCCTTGTTGGAGCCCAGCGACTGGACCCAGCGGATGGAAATACCATCAGCCTTGAACTCCTTCTCCAGCAGACCACGCTCCCTGAGGAGCAGCGAGACCGGATTGTAGGTGGCATAGTCGAGGCGGATTTCCTTGATGGCCTGAGCGTGAGCAGCGCCTGTGCTGAGCGCAAGTGCGGTGCTGAAGGCAAGGCCAGTGAAGGTGCGGCGGCTGAGATTCGACATGAGTAGCTCCGTTTGTGTGTCGATGCCGCAGCGTCAAACGGAAGGGTGGGCGAGATTCCCGATACAGGAGATTCCCGCGCATCCAGGCGCTTTAGCTGCATTTGTTTACCGAGGGAGGTGATGGCCTCCACCGAAGCGCCCGCAAGCTGTTGCTCAAATCGGCGCTGTTTGTTTTATAGGACGATTAATCCGGTTTGTCAAACATCCACATCAGGAAATGGAAAAATATTTATTATTCACACTACGAAATGTTATTTAGTGCCGTACATGCGGTCCCCGGCGTCACCCAGACCCGGCACGATATAGCCGTGATCATTCAAATGGCTATCGATGGCGGCTGTAAAAATCTGCACATCGGGATGCTCGGCACGCAACTTGGCGATGCCTTCCGGAGCGGCCAGAAGGCAGACAAAGCGGAGATCCTTCGCGCCGCGCTCTTTCAGCCTGTCGATCGCAGCGGTAGCGGAATTGGCTGTGGCGAGCATGGGATCCAGCACGATCACCTGGCGATCAGCAATGTCAGGCGGAGCCTTGAAGTAATATTCGACGGCCTGCAGCGTTTTCGGGTCACGATAGAGACCGATATGTGCCACGCGGGCCGAGGGCACCAGTTCCAGCATGCCATCGAGAAACGCAGTGCCGGCGCGCAGGATGGGAGCGAAAACAAGCTTCTTGCCGGCAATGACCGGCGCTTTCATGGGCTCAAGCGGCGTCTCGATGTCGCGCAGTTCCAGCGGCAGATCGCGCGTCACCTCATAGCACAGCAATATACCAATCTCGTTCATGAGCTGGCGGAAGGATTTGGTCGAGCGCGTCTTGTCGCGCATCAGCGTCAGCTTGTGCTGCACCAGCGGGTGATCGACCACCACCACGCCGGGCTGAACTTCCTTGGCCATGATCTTCCCTCACAGATTACAGAGATCAGAATACCGTTCCATCGCTGACAATGGAAAGGGGCGGTCCGCCCCCCGCGCGCTTTTCCCGCGCAATTCTGCGGCCCGCAGACCAGGTTCCACCTTCCAGCACCTTGGCCAGAGGCAAAGTGACCGAATCCATCCCGAGACCCTGCCGGACAAGCACCGCGATATCATCGAGGAGCGCTACCGTCAGCGCCCGCCACTCCACCACCAGCACCGATCCCGGCTCATGGGCGCGGTCGGCATCCCGGGGATCCTTGAGGCTGATCACACCGCCATCCAGGAAGAGGCCGCCATTGCGGTACTCCGGCAGGCCTGTCAGGCCATCGACGTCCGTGACGGTGATCCCCGCCCATTGCAAAGGCTCGATCAGGCTATACGCCATCCATTGCGACAGCTTGTGAAATGGCACGAGCCCGTTGCTGGCGTCAGTCGTGCGGACAAGGGGATGGCGCCAGCAGTCCCCAAGCGAGAGCCCGCCGAGTCGCACGCGGCCCGGCCAGATCGGTCCGAGGTGGAGAAGAAGCGCCTCGAGAATGGCCGGAGCAGGAAGCGTCCCATTTGTTGCCTTGGCAGACAGGTGGTCGAAAAGCCCGCCAGGCCTTGGCCGATCAGCGGAACCGAAAACGGCGTGATTGGCGCGCACGACATCACCCAGTCTCCTGAGCAATGCCGCCCTTCCCTCTGTTCCGACCAGCGGATTGTCGCCCGACACCTGAAAACCCCGTGCGATATCCGCCGCCGTCAGGTTGGCAAGCTTTGCCCCGTCTGCGCGGAATGGATCGTCGGTATTCGTCGAGAAACTGCCAACCTCGACCATCCGAAGGCTGGCCACGCCCAATCCCTCGGAGCGCGACAGCACCAACCCTGTCCGGTGATCGGTGTAGCGCCAGTCCGGCCCGGCACCAGCATCCAGCAGCACGCTGGTGATCGCCAGATCATAGGCCGCGCGGCCCCGCGCCGCAGCGGATGGCCAGACCGTCGCCACGTCGAGATCGGCCCATAGATCCTGTCCCGCCGCGAAAAAATGCCGCCAGCGCGCGTGGAACGGGATATCCAGGGTCGGATAATTGTCGCGGATGGTGGCGATAACATAGGCCGCGAGCGCCGGGAGCTTGTCCGGGTGGATGCGGAAATGATCCAGCGCCCCGTCCAGTCCGGCTTCGTAGAGCAGCCGGGTCCGGGCACGGACAGCCTTGGGGGTCAGCAGCGAAAGCGCAAGCGTCTTGTCGGGTGTCATGCGCAGACCAAGGACATGAAGCTGGTCAGTTTGGCAAGGCGCTTCAAACCTTGCCAGGCATCTCAATAGAAACTGACGGGAAAATACTTCAGCATCAGGTTCTGGTAGATGCCCTGTTCGGCCAGCCGGAACAGCGCGTGGTCCACCGCACGGCGCAGTTGCGCCCCATCCTTGCGGAAGGCGATGGCCGCGCCGTTGCCGAAATAGTGGCTTTCGAAATAGGCCCCGCCCGCGAACTGGCAGCACGTCGCGCCGTTCTGGCTGTTGAGCCAGAGCGCGAGGCCCACACCATCGCCAAACACGGCTTCGGCCTTGCCGGAGGTGAGAAGCTTCAAGGCCTCCTCCCGGTCCGGGGCGGTCATCATCCGGGCCTTGGGGAAAAAGGCTGCCAGGAACGCGGCATGCGCCGAGCCTGCAACAACCGCGACAGGACGTTCGCCGATGTCTGCGACACCCCCGGCCGCCAGACCAGAATCCTTGCGGGTAACGAACCGTCCGGGAGAGCGATAATACGGGATGCCGAAATCCACCTTGCGGCGCGCTTCCTCCGAATCCGCCATCGACGCGATCACAGCGTCTCCCCTGCCCTCTTCAATGGAGGACAAAAGCGTCTCCCAGCGCCGGGCCTGAATGGTGCAGGCAACTTTCAGCTCAAGGCAGATGGCGCGGGCCAGATCGACATTGAAGCCGCTGAGTTGTCCGTCCGGGCCGGGGAAGTGGAAGGGCGGATAGTCGTCATCGGTCAGAAAGCGTATGGCGCGCAGACCTGTCAGATCGGGCCGATCCGGCTTGCGGGCCGTATCGAAGAAGGGAACGCTGTCGGCCTGTCCGGAAGCCGCCTGAGCCTGCGCGGTCGGGGTCGTCGCCAGCATGCCAGCAACCGCCAGCACGCCGCCCAGAATCCGCACACAGTCCGCCATCACTCCTCTGCACCTTTCATGGTTTCAGGTTTCCCGGTTTCAGGTTTTGGCGTCTGCATTGACGAAGGCAATGCGGATCATGTTGGTTGAGCCGGGCGTGCCGAAGGGTACCCCGGCAATCAGGATGACCCGCTGACCCGGTTTGGCGAAGCCTTCCTTCAGCGCAGCACCGGCTCCGGTCTCCGCCATCTCCGTGACATCGTGAATGTCCTCTCCCACCACGGGATGCACCCCCCACACAAGGGTCAGGCGGCGCGCAGTCTGGAGCTTCGGCGTCATGACCAGGATTGGAGTCAGCGGCCGTTCACGGGCGATGCGAAATGCGGTCGAACCCGAAAGTGTCCAGGCAACGATCGCCTTGAGGTCGATCGTCTCGGCGATCTGGCGCGCTGCG
>JANMFA010000632.1:0-10714 GCA_031377545.1 Hyphomicrobiales bacterium
GGCCTTGTCTATCTGCAAGTGACGCGCGGGGCTGAAGCCAACCGAAATTTCGCGTTTCCGAAGGACGCCAAACCGTCGCTGGTGATGTTCTGCGAGGCCAAGGCCTATGCGGACAGCCCGCAGGCGAAGACCGGCATCAAACTCAAGTCTGTCGAGGATATCCGCTGGGCGCGCCGCGACATCAAGAGCGTGGCGCTGCTGGCGCAGGTGCTGGCCAAGCAGGCGGCGGCTGCCGAGGGCTGCCAGGAAGCGCTGATGCACGAGAACGGTGTCGTCACCGAAGGCGGCTCATCCACGGCCTTCATCGTGAAAGGCGAGGGGGCTTCGGCCCGCATCGTGACGCGCGAGAATTCCGCCAAGATCCTGCCGGGCTGCACGCGCCGCGCGCTGATGGACCTCGCCGCGGAAACCGGTATCGAGATCGAGGAGCGGCCGTTCACGCTGGAAGAGGCTTACGCCGCGAAAGAGGCCTTTATCACCTCGGCCACCAGCTTCGTGATGCCGGTGACGGAGATCGACGGGCGCGCGATTGGTGGTGGGCAAGTGGGGCCGGTGGCGCGGCGGTTAAGGGAGCTTTATGTGGAGCATGCGAAGAAATCATAACTTTTGTTCTTTGTTTATTATATTAAATGCAAGAACTCTATTTAATCGAAATGCCGTCTGAAATTTTCTCATTTGCTTGTCAAAATTATGTTCGCTCATTTTTCTTGATGCACGACAGAGATCGAGATATTTAATCGCTTTTTCTCCGCCTGCGATGAATCCACGATTAAAAATTCCATTGTATGTAATTCCACCAGTTCGATTCAGTTTTACAAATACGTTGTCGTTGATGCTATCTTTTGCCGTTTTACTATCGCCGTGGTGGGCAGTAACTGAATTTCTGTAATCATATAAATCAGAATAAATTTTCCTATTTTGTTCACTTAAAAATTCTTTTCCTAAGCAAATTTTTCTACCATTATTTTTTGGAGAAAAGCATCTTGTAATCAAATTTACAGTGTGTGAAACAGCATAACTAGATAGCTTTAGAATTTTTGATGGGTCTTTTTCTTTTTTCTGCAATAGTTCATTGTGCAACGAATGCGCTATTTCTAACGCCGACTCAGCCTCTTTTAGGTCTGTAATTATAAAATTCCAATCAACCGCTTTTTCAGCATGCTCTCTCATTATACTAAGTTTGGGCTCGCAAGCGATCATGCTGATAAGCTGAACAAGATCAAGCTCAATCAATTCACTAGCTGACCCTGTGCCTATAGACACTTTCACTCCGCCGGATGCATCTTCCCGCCGCTGCCCGTGGCATGCTCGCGCTCTTGCTTCTCCAGCTCTTCCGCGATGAAGTTGCGGGGCTTGGTGTAGGCACCGATCAGCAGATACAGCGAGGGCACAATGAACAGCGTGAAGGCTGTCGACAGCGAGACGCCGCCGACGATCACGGTTCCGATGGCCTGACGGGACTCTGCACCTGCACCGCCCGACAGCATGAGCGGCACGGCGCCGAAGACCGTGGCGATCGAGGTCATCAGGATCGGGCGCAGGCGCGTGACGGAGGCTTCCAGCACCGCCGTGTGCATGTCCTTGCCTTCTTCCCGCAGCTGGTTCGTGAATTCCACGATCAAAATGCCGTTCTTGGTCATGATGCCGATGAGCAGGATCATGCCGATCTGGCTGTAAACGTTGAGCGTCTGTCCGGTCCACAGCAGGGCAGCCAGACCACCGGTCAGGGCCAGTGGTACGGCCAGCATGATCGTGATGGGCGCGACCCAGCTTTCGAACTGCGCGGCCAGAACGAGGAACACCACCAGAAGCGCCACGCCAAAGGTGATGAATATCGAATTGGATGTCTGCTTGTATTCCTTCGACTGGCCATTGTAACCGATCTTCACATCAGGAGGCAGAACCTCCTTTGCGGCCTGCTCCATGACCTCGAGCGCTTCCCCCAGTGAAACTCCGGGTGCGGGCGTTCCCTGAACGGTGATGGAGCGCAGGCGGTCGAGGCGGTTCAGGCCTTGCGGGCCGGCCACTTCCGCAAGATTCACGAAATTCGAGATTGGCACGAGATCGCCGGGGCCTGCATCGGCACCCACGGTCCGCCCCGCGCTGGTGCGCACGAACACGTTCTTCATGTCCTGCGGGCCATTGCGGTCCTCCGCGCGGGCCTGCACGATGACAGAATACTCGATGCCGCGATCCACATACTGCGAGACCTCGCGTTCACCGAACATCAGCTCCAGCGTCTTGCCGATATTCTCGACCGAAACGCCCAGATCAGCCGCGCGGGTGCGGTCAATCCTGACCCTGAGGTCAGGCTGGGACTCACGGAAATCACTGTCGAGATTCAGCACCTTGCCGCCCTGCTGCACACGCTCGATCAGTGCATTGCGCCAGCCCTTGATCGTCTCGTAGTCGGGACCTCCCAGCACGAACTGAACCGGCTGGTTGGTCGCGCCGCGCTGGCCGAGCGATGGCGGGTTCACGGCAAAGACGCGCGCGCCTGTGACGGCCTGCAACCGGCCGACCAGTTCACGTTGCAAGGCGACCTGGCCGATGTTGCGCTGATCCCACGGTTTGAGGCGAACGATCAGAAGACCGGCGTTGACGGGTGCGGGGCGCTGGAAGCCAGGTGCGACGATGGCTAGCGTCGAGGCCACGATGCCTCGGTCGATGTAGCTCTGCAGAACGCGCTCCACTTCCTTCACGCGGTCGCGGGTGTAGGCAAGGCTCGAGCCTTCAGGCGCCGTGATGGGGATAAAGATCGTCGAACGATCTTCCGTCGGAGCGAATTCCTTCTGGATCGTCGTGAAGAATCCGTAAGCCATGAAGCTGATGAGCCCGCCCACGGTGAGTACGACGATCGGCATGGCCAGCGCTCGCCTCAGCATGGCGCGATATCCGACATTCATGCCGTTGAAGAGCGGTTCCGTCCAGCGATGGATGAAGCTGTGATTGGCCGACAGCATCTTGGAGCACATCATCGGCGTCAGAGTGCGCGCGACCAGACCCGAGAAGCCGATGGAAGCTGCGAGCGTGATGCCGAACTCGCGGAACAGGCGGCCGGTCTGGCCGTCCATGAACGCGATGGGCAGGAACACCGACATCAGAGTGATCGTGGTGGCGATGACGGCAAAGGCAATTTCACGCGCCCCGATGGAGGCGGCCAGCAGCGGCTTTTCGCCTTCCTCAATGCGCCTGTGAATGTTCTCGACC
The DNA here is from genome assembly GCA_031377545.1 of Hyphomicrobiales bacterium. GTDB lineage: Bacteria > Pseudomonadota > Alphaproteobacteria > Rhizobiales > Beijerinckiaceae > JADCCX01. Next base: position 3,211 of record JANMFA010000632.1, read on the forward strand.
TCGACGATGGCGTCGTCCACCACGATGCCGATGGCCAGAACGATGGCGAGCAGTGTCAATGTATTGATGGAAAAGCCGAACAACCAGAGAACCATGAAGGTCGGAATGACCGAGAACGGAATGGCTGCGACGGCGACAAGCGTCGAGCGCCAATCCCGCAGAAAGAAGAGTATCACGAGGATAACAAGGCCGATGCCCTCGATCAATGTGGTGAGCACGCCGTTGATCGACGCGCGGATGAAGACCCCCTCGTTGTAGAGAACGTCCATTGTCATGCCGCTGGGAAGCGATGGCCGGATGAGTGCCAGCTCTTTCTGCACGCCTTCCGCCACTGACAGCGTGTTGGCGGTGCCTTGGCGGATGATACCAAGGCCAAGGCCCTCGCGCCCTTGCGCGTAGAATTCGAAGCGGTTGTCCTGTGCGCCCACTTCGACGCGGGCAACCTCGCCCAGGCGCACGGGGTAGCCATTGCGGTTGGAGATGACGAGCGCCTCGAACTCCTCGCGAGACGAGATGCGGGATTCGAGCTTGATGGTTGCCTCGCGCTGCGAGGATTCGAGCAGGCCGCTCGGCAATTCGACATTCTGACGCTTGATGGCCGTCTCGACGTCAATTGCTGTCAGGCCGCGTGCGGCCAAAGCGGCGCGGTCGAGAAAGACCCGCATGGCGTATCGGCGTTCGCCATTGATGGTGACATTGGCCACGCCCGGCACGGTCGACAGGCGATCAACCACGTTCCGGCGAAGGTAGTCAGTGATCTCCAGCGGTGTCATTTCGCTTGATGTCACGCCGATCCACATCATCGAGAAGGCGTTTGCATCCACGCGCTGGACGATCGGTGTCTGCACCCCTTCAGGCAATCGTGACAGGATGCGGCCAACGCGGTCACGCACGTCTGCGGCGGCCGCGTCGGGATCACGTGAAACGCCGAATTCTATGGAAACGGATGAGCGGCCATTCTGGCTCTGCGAAGAGATCTGCTTGATGCCTTCGATTCCGGCGATGGCACCCTCGACCAGCTCGGTGATCCGGTTCTCGATCACCTCATTGGCGGCCCCCCGGTAAACCGTGGTCACGGAGACGATCGGCGGATCGATCGCTGGGTATTCGCGCACCGGCAGGCCCCAGAGCGCGGCAAGGCCTCCGACGAGAAGCAGGAGGCTCAGGACGGTCGCGAAAACCGGGCGCTGGATGGAGACATCTGAAAGCTGCATGGTTCAGGACTCTCGATCAGGGACGTGCTGTTTGCGGTTGGCCGGGCAAAGGAGCGGGGGCTGCCTGGGCGGCATTCACGCCACCTGCGCCCGCCTGCGGCTGCGGCCGTGCCTGGCCCGGCGCGCCGCCTGGTTGCGTTCCGATCGGCACGGAGCCCAGTGGCCTTGCATTGACGGTCAGGCCTCCGCGCACGCGCTGCAGACCGCGCACGACGACCTGGTCGCCAAGCGCCAGCCCTTCGAGGATCTCGACCTTGCCGCCTTCACGCTGGCCGATCTTGATGATGCGCCGCTCGACCTTATTGTCCTTCACCGCGAAAGCAATTTGCAGAGGCCCTTCGCCGACGATGGCCTCCTCCGGGATCAGCAGCGCCTGTTCGCGCTTGGCCACTTCGAGCCAGGCATTCATGAACATTCCAGGACGCAGCGCCAGATCAGGATTGTCAACGATGGCGGTCAGCTTCACGCTGCGAGTCAAGGGATCGATGCGGGTGTCGATCACCGCAACCCGGCCGTCAAATTTGCGGTCGCCGAAGGCTACGGAAGACGCTTTGATCGCGGCATCGGTCTTGATGCGCGCCAGGAGGTTCTCGGGCACCTGGAAATCGAGGCGTACCTTGGAGATATCATCGAGCGTGGTGATCGGCGTGCGCGTGTCGAGGAAGGATCCGACGCTGAGCTGGCGCATGCCAACGCGGCCAGCAAAGGGAGCCCGGACAACCACGTCGTTCAGGCGCGCCAGGGCTCCGCGCTCCTTGGCAAGAGCATTCTGGACAGCACTGTCACTTGTCTTGACCTGAGCGGTCAGATCATCAACCAGCGCTTCCGTGCCCGCCCCTGATCTGCGCAGCTGTATCGCGCGGTCAAGCTTGGTGCGCAGTTCGTTGCGCTTGGCCTCTTCCTGCGTGATCGACGCCTTGGCACCTTCATGGTCGGCGCGCCGCTCGGCGCTGTCGAGCCTCAGGAGTTCGTCGCCCGCCTTCACGGTGGCACCTTCGGAAAAGGAGACCGCTTCGACGTTGCCGCTGATGCGCGCGGTGATCATCACCGACTCGAAGGCGCGCGTGGTGCCGACCGCTTCGGAAATTTCCGTGATCACGCCTGTGGCGACTGGAACGACTTCGACGACGGGTACCTGTCCACCTCCTGCGCCGCCTGGACGTGGTGCGCCACCGGCCGCCTGTCCTGCGGGCTGAGCCACGGGAAACAGGGGTTTCAGGACCGCAAGGATAGGCTCGGGCAGATAGGTCTGCACCGAGGCCCAGTTCTTCGAGGCGGTGTAGGCTCCGACAGCCAAGACGCCAGCGACTGCAAGCTGTCCGTACCAGCGCATGCTATTGTTCCCGTATCCGAAAAAATAATGAATTCACGCTCTTTAAACCATTGCGCGATGGAGTCGAGGCTGGATGGCCCATTTCAAAGCGGAACGCGCAATGGATGGTAAATGGCGAAGGCGTGTCTGTCGTCTGCGCGATACCCTTGCGCTTTCCTGTCGGCGACCGATAACACGCTCATGACGTCCTTGCCATCCGTTCTCGCCGCTGAATGCCTGACATCAGGAGCCGCTTTCGCTGTTATCACGGTGTCGCGTGCCGAGGGTTCAACTCCCCGTGAACAGGGCGCACTGATGGTGGTGTCAGCCGACGGGGTGGCCGGAACCATCGGCGGCGGGAAACTGGAATGGGATGCCATCGACACAGCGCGGATTATGATCCGAAACCAAGGCAAGACGCAGACCCTATCCGTCGTTCTCGGGCCACAGAATGGCCAATGTTGCGGCGGTCGGGTCACATTGACCATCGAACCGGGAGCATCGCAGCACCTGGAGGTGCTGCAAGGCGTGGAGGACGCCGATCGGGAGGCCCGTCCGGTCGTGATCATCCACGGCGCGGGCCATGTGGGGCGTGCGCTGGCGAAGGCGCTGGCGCTGCTGCCGTTCAGGACGCTCCTGGTGGACAGCCGTGCGGAAGAACTGGCGCGATTTGACGGTGCTGGCGTCGAGATGCTCCTGACCGCCTCGCCTGTCTCCGCGGCTGAAAATGCACCAGCCGGTGCCGCCCATGTGATCATGACCCACACTCATGCCCTCGATAGCCTGATCGCAGCCGCCGTGCTGGAACGGAATGCTTTCCGCTATCTCGGCATCATTGGCTCGCAATCCAAGAAAGTCCGGTTTCGCAACGCCTTCCGCGCAATGGGGCTGCCGAAGGAGCAGATTCAGCGCGTGGTCTGCCCCATCGGGGGGTATGGCGTGAATGACAAGCGGCCGGAGGTGATCGCGGCACTCGCGGCGGCGGAGATCACGGTGGCGTTGCTGGCAATGAAGGGTGGGCATTAGCGCAGTTTCGGGGATTTCCGGATCTGTCGCAATGATCCGGAAGTCCCCGAGCTGCTCGAGCACATTGCGGAGCAGCCGATCCGGATTCTGCCATTCGGTCGCTCAGTTAACGCGTTTGCAATGACGATATGGCTATTCTGGAATGAGGACACATCTGTGCCGATAAAGAATGGCTGTTTGGTTGCTTGGAAAACAGGGCTTCATGACCGATCGTATCGGTAAAATCAAAAAATCCGAACTGACACTGCTCTTCCAGCCGCAGATGTCGGCGGATGGCTCCACGCTGGTTTGTGCCGAGGCCCTTCTGCGCCTCGACCACCCGGCGCGCGGCAGATTGAGCCCTTCCGAATTCATGCAAAATTTCAACACGCAGGTGTTGCGGGAGGTGCTCGACTGGTGGGTCCTGGAAGCGGCCTGCATTCAGGCCAATCACTGGCCCGAGATCAGCGTCAGCGTGAATATGACAGCGACCCAGTTCCGCAGGCCCGATTTTGCCAAACGTGTCCTCGAAGTGATCGCCAAGGAGGCGACAGATCCGCATCGCATCGAGATTGAAATTCTCGAAGGCGCTTTCATCAAGGATTTCGACGCGGCGATCGAGAACATCAAGACACTCCGCGCCGGAAAGGTCCGCGTCGCGCTGGATGATTTTGGCACGGGCTTTTCAAGCCTGACGTATCTGCTGCGACTGCCCATCGACAAGTTGAAGATCGATCGGTCGTTCATCAGCAAGGTCGAGTTCGTGCAATCAGCCGCCATCGTTCAGGCTATCACGGCGATGGCGCGTGCGCTTGGGCTCAAGGTGACTGCGGAAGGCGTTGAGACTGCCGCCCAGCATCAGGTTCTGCGTGCGATGGGATGCCACTACTTGCAGGGGTATCTGTTTTCGCCCCCCACAACGGCGGATGCGATTTCCCGGATGATAGACCAGCAGCGCGAGGCCCTTGTGCGCAATCTCGAAGCCGTCCGGAAGACCAACGCGGCCTGAAAGGCTGCTTCTCGATCAGCTGCGGTTGCGAGCCGACTACTGTGTGAGCATCGATTGGCCTGATGGACCGACGCCCGCCGGGACCGGGATATCGGTGGCACCGTAGTTGGTATTCAAGACCATGGTAGGGCCCTCAGAAAGCGTGAAACGGCGGGCCACAACAACCGTGTAGGCGGATTTGTCGGCGACGGCGCCATTGGCCCCGATGTGCAGGCGCCCTTGTGGCAGATAGATCGTGCCCAGAAGCGTTCGCGCATCGTTGCTGAGGATGTCAAACTGCTGGCCCAGTGGTGCCGCACGGTCTTCGCTGATCAGCAATCCCGCCATGTCACCCGATTTCGGCGCGGTGAGCGAGATCGTCGATGCCGGATCAAATTTCATGGTCGCGCCGTTACCTGTGAAATGCAGGCCGACGTTGGTTCCTTCCAGCGTGGCGCCGCCGGTTACAACGAGGGGGCCATCCTTGAAGATGAATACACCGGGTGAAAACGTTACCCGTGCGGCACCCGTCAGCGTCAATCCGCCACAATAGGTGCCGGGGGAAAGGCTGAGCATCGCACCATTCACAACCATGGCTGTGGCCGTACAGCTCGATGCCGTGGGCTGCTTGCGCTGTGCCAGCGGATCGGGGATCGCCGGACAATCGGTCTTCGGCTCGGGCAAGAAACTGCCGGGGCCAGGGCTGCTCTTGCCGCCGGCGGAGCAGATGAACGCCGCTTTCATGACAGCACTGTTCCTGGCGACCAGACCATTGGGCTTTTTTGAGTTCGAGTAGATTGAGCATTCCGGTGCGTTCAGTCTGGCGCTCTTGTCCATTTCGATTGTGGTATTGGCCTGTTGATCCAGGCCGATAACGCAAACGGGAGCGCCGCCCACCATCTTCGCTGTCGCAGTCGTTGCGATATTGGTTGCAGACCGGCCGGTAACGCCGGAGAAAAAGCTGGTTGCTGATGATGATAGTCTGACGGTTACGGACCTGTTGGCCAGATCGACCGTCGGAGTGATCACGACCGCTTCCTTGCTGCCGGCAAGGGCTGCATTGGCATGGTTCTGCGCGGCCTGAATGATGATGTTCGAACTGGCATTGCCCAGCCGGAACTCACGCACTGCGGCAAGCACCGAGGCATCGGCAATGCCTTGCAAGCGTGCCCGCTGCGTCGACGCAATCGAATAGTCCACGACCACGCTTGAACCCAGGGCAAGGCCACCGACAGCCATAGCGAAAGGAAGCGCCACACCCCCGCGCTGATCGCGGAACGCTGTGCGCCCAAAGCGCTTCAAGGTTTCCCAGACATCAGGCATCGAGTGCCTCGGATTTCCGGAGCGCCGTGTGGGCACGCAGCAGGAATTTGACCTGGTGGCTGAGCAGTCGCCAGTTCACGGGCTTGCACATGAATGACGTGGCACCGGCATCGTAGGCGCGGTCGATGGAATCCATATCCTCGCGTCCGGTGATCACGATGATTGGCAGGTCATCGTAGCGCGGATCGGCGCGCAGTGTCTGGACGAATTCGATGCCGTTCATTCCGGGCATATCGACATCAACCAGAACAATATCGAAATGCCGCAAGCGGAGTTCTGCCAGGCCAGCCTCTGCTGAGTCCGCGGTCACAACCGAAGTCCCAGGCGTACCGAGGTAAACCATCGCAAATTCACGGTGGATCGGATCATCGTCGATCGCAAGGATGATCACCTCGTCGAGTTCGACGAATTTGAAACGGTGATCGCGGTTTAGATCGAGCACGGCTTGTTCCTGAAACTCTTGCTTCTCATCGGTCAGACAGGTCATTTGACGATCCATTGTGCCCGAAATTGTGTAATGGACCCTTGCGGGCCAAAGAGAAAATTTGAGCGGACGGTTTTGCGCAACGTTAACCCTGTTCGCGCATGCTGGCAGGCATGATCAAGGCTCGTTTCTCGTCCATCCGCGTGCGCCTCCTGCTGCTCGTCGTTCTGTCAATCACGCTGGCGCAAGCCATCGCGCTCGCACTGTCCGTCTGGCAGGAGGTCACGCGGTATGCCGTTTCAAAGCGTGAAACGCTGGCATCGACCGCCGAAGTGCTGGCAGCGGCTTCCGCGCGCGCCACAGCCGGGCGTGATGTCAATGCGGCCTATCAGGCGATACGCGCGGTTGGCCGCATGGATGGCATCACTTTCGCCGGGATCGAAGCGCTGGATGGCCAGCCCATCGCCGATGTCGGGGCGACCGAACAGCTTGCCAGCGACCTTGTGATCTCTGATGCAACAGCTCCGTTGTCGGCACTGGCCCTGCTCTCCAGCCGATCGGTCGAGATCAGTGTGCCGGTCACCTTTGAGGGGAACCGGGTCGGGACCTTGCGGTTGATCGCGGATACGCGCGATTTGCCAGGACGGCTCTGGTCCGCCGTCGGCATCACAAGTATCGGCGCGCTCATCGCCCTTGTTCTCGCCCTTGCCGTCGCGCTGCGGATGCAGGGCAGCATTACCGGGCCGCTGCGTGCGCTCACGAAAGTGATGTCGCAGGTCGAGCGCAGCCACGATTATTCGATTTCGCTACCCACAGGCACGAAAGATGAGGTCGGCGTCCTTGTGGGCGGCTTCAACGCCATGATCGCAGATATCCGCGAGCGCGACATCCGGTTGGCGCAGCATCTCGAGCATCTGGAGCGCGAGGTCGAAAGCCGGACCCAGGATTTCCGCAACGCCGCAGCGGAAGCTGAATCGGCCAACCGGGCGAAATCCGACTTTCTGGCAACAATGAGTCATGAAATCCGCACGCCGATGAACGGCATACTGGTCATGGCGGAGCTTTTGGCCGTGGCCGAATTGCCGCATCGGGCGCGGCGGCAGGCAGAAGTGATCGCCCGGTCCGGCCAGAGACTGCTTGCGATCATCAATGATATCCTCGATTTTTCCTAGATCGAGGCCGTGAAACTGGATGTCGAGTCCCTTGACGTGGATGCGGCCGAAGCCATCGATACGGTC
>JANMFA010000013.1:0-6011 GCA_031377545.1 Hyphomicrobiales bacterium
TGATCGATGCCGTGGCCAGGGTGAAGCGGCTGTCCAACGCAGTGCAGGTCGTGGCCGGGAATGTGGCGACGGCGGCGGGCGCAAAGGCGCTGATCGATGCCGGGGCCGATGCGATCAAGGTGGGAATCGGGCCGGGTTCGATCTGCACCACGCGCATCGTGGCAGGTGTCGGTGTGCCGCAATTGACGGCAGTGATGGAAACCGCCGAGGAAGCTCGCAAGCAGGATATCCCGGTGATCGCTGACGGCGGCGTGAAATTCTCGGGTGATCTGGCCAAGGCCATCGCGGGCGGAGCGGATTGCGTGATGATTGGTTCGCTTCTGGCGGGAACCGATGAAAGCCCGGGCGAGACGTTCCTGTATCAGGGCCGATCGTACAAGGCCTATCGCGGCATGGGCTCGCTGGGTGCCATGGCGCGGGGCTCGGCGGATCGGTATTTCCAGGCCGATATCAAGGACACGATGAAACTGGTGCCGGAAGGCGTGGAAGGACAGGTGCCCTACAAGGGACCGGTCGGCGCTGTGATCCATCAACTCGCGGGTGGCCTCAAGGCTGCGATGGGCTATGTCGGCGCCAAGACAATCACGGAATTGCAGGAAAAGGCCGAGTTCGTGCGCATCACGTCAGCGGGCTTGCGCGAAAGCCACACCCACGACGTGACGATCACGCGGGAAAGCCCGAATTATCCGGGGCGGGGGTAGAAGCGGAGCCTCGAAGGACGCAATCCGCAGATGCAATCCTCCAAGAAAAAAGGGCCGCGTGAGCGGCCCTTTTCAGTTCAGAACGTCCGCCGCTATCAGCGGCCGCGCTCGAGCTGGGTCTTGGCATCGACGCGGGCGCCGCCTGGTGCCTGCGGGGCGGGCTGTGGTGCGGTAGCACAGGCCGCGAGGACGGCAGCGAGCACGCTGGCGAGAATGATATTGCGCATGGAAATCTCCTTCGAGTCGCAGTCTTGAATGGCTGACGCCCGCGATGTGCGTTGAAATGGCTCAAAATGCAAGCTTTGCGATCCATCGGCTGGCGCATCTCAACAAATCGTGTCAATGGCCGCGCATGACACCCACCGCCAGACTCTCCGCCGTGATCGAGGTCCTTGATGATCTTGATCGCAGGCCCCGCCCTGTCAACGAAGCCCTGAAAGATTGGGCCTTGTCCCGTCGCTTCGCCGGATCGGGTGACCGTGCCGGTATCGGCGCGATGGTGCATGACGCTTTGCGCAAGCGGAATTCCGCGCGCTGGATGATGGATTCCGACACGCCACGCGCTACTGCGCTCGGCATGCTGAATGTCGCGCGCGGCATGGATGCGGGCGAAATCACCGCGATGTGCGACGGTTCGCGCTTCGCGCCGGAAGCCTTGTCGGAAGCCGAGATTGCTGCACTCTCGTCGCGTGATCTGGCCCAAGCACCAGATCATGTTCGTGGCGATTATCCTGAGTGGTTGCAGGCCTCGCTGGCAAAGGCGTTCGGCAAGGATGCGGCAGTGGAATGCGAGGCGATGGCAAAACGCGCGCCGCTCGATCTGCGCGTCAACACGCTGAAGACGATCCGGCTGAAGGTGCTGCCGGCGCTTGCCGAATACGAAGCCGTCGCAGGGCTGCACAGCCCGGATGCTATCCGCATTCCGCCGCGTGCCGACGGGCGCATCAAGCCGGTGCAGGCGGATCCGCTGTTCTTGAAGGGAATGGTCGAAATCCAGGACGAAGGATCGCAGATCGTGGCGCGACTCGCTGATCCACAGGCGGGCCATCAGGTACTGGACATGTGCGCGGGCGGCGGCGGCAAGAGCCTCGCGTTGTCGGCCCTGCTCAACAACAAGGGGCAGGTTTTCGCGAGCGACGTCGACTCGCGCCGTCTGGCTCCGATCCATGAGCGCATCACCCGCGCTGGTGCCCGTAACATCCAGGTGCGCACACCGCGCGGCGGGGTTATGCCGCTGGACGACTTGAAGGGCCGGATGGACATCGTGTTTGTCGATGCACCCTGCACGGGAACAGGAACTTGGCGTCGCAACCCCGATGCCAAATGGCGGATGCGTGAGGGAAGCCTCGATATCCGCCTGAAGGAACAGGTTGAGGTTATTGATAATGCATGTTCTTTCGTCCGCGAAGAAGGCGTTTTGCTCTATGTCACCTGTTCGGTCTTGCCCGAAGAGAACGATGATCAGGTCAGTGCGCTTCTGGCGCGCCATACGGCGTTCGAGCGCATCGACCTGACCACAAGTCCGGCATTCCGTTCGATGCCAAGTCTGGCATCCGCAGTCAGAAAAACGGTGCACGGCCTGATGCTGACGCCATTGCGCACCGGAACGGACGGATTTTATGTGTCCGCCCTTCGGCGTCGATCCTGACCCGCCATGACTGGTTCGGCATGGTCTTGAGATTGCCTCACTTGCGTTTTCGCTATAACGCCCGCCTGCAGCAGTAAGAGATTCCTGATTTTGCGCAAATTGATCGGCTTCAGTCGCGTTGCAACGCTGGTGGCAGGTGTGGTCCTGACCGCAACGCCTGTGGCCGCGCAGGGGCTTTTTGATCTGTTCAGGAACAATGCCGCGTCGTCCTATGCGCCGTCCGACGTCGGCAAAGTCTCGCTGCCTCCGCCCATGAGCATTATTCCCGTCAATCCGCGTGCGGGCGATCTCAATGCCGCGGGGAAAAAAGGCACCGATCTGAAGAATCGGCCCGTGCAAACGCCTGTTCCGACGGGAAACCCCGATGAAGACGAAGACGCCGATACGCTTTTCGAGCATGAAACGCCCAAGCCCGTGCGGATAGCACTGCCCGTGCCCCGCCCCGGCGCGGTCCAGCGCGCTGCCGCTGATGTGGCTCCGGTCGGCAATGCGCGCTGGTCGTCGACGACGGATCAATTGCCTCCCGGCGTGACGCTGCCAGGATCAACGGCAACACCTCCTGCCGCACCCCAGCTCGCGTCGCTTCCCAGTACGCAGGCTACTCCGCGCTGGACAATGACGGATGGCCCCATCGTGCGCCCGCCGGGCTTGCGCGAGTCCGAGGTGCCGGTGGCGCAGATGCCGGGCGTCTTTGCCCCGCCCGAAGCGAGTTTCGATTGCCTTCCGACGGGTCTCAAGCAGGTGCTGGTGGATACGGCGAAGCGTTTCGGCCATGTCGCGATCCTGAATGCGAAGCGGCCACGCGGAACAGGGGCCCGCGGCTCCTATCACTACCAGTGTCGTGCGGTTGATTTCCGCGTGCGCGGCGTGGCGATCGCGACAGTTTACGGCTTCCTGCGCGAGCATCCCAATGTTGGCGGGCGCAAGATCTATCCGTTCGGTTTCTTCCACGTGGATGATGGACCGGTACGCAGCTGGTGAGCCCCGGCACGCGCTGGCCGGTCACGCATCTCTGCTTGTGTTTTGATGACGCTTGCGGTTTGGTCCGACCACTTTCATCGCAGACAGAATCTCTGATCCGGACTCAAGAATATGCGCCTTTCCCGTTATTTTCTCCCCATTCTCCGCGATACGCCGAAGGAAGCGGAAATTGTTTCGCATCGCCTGATGCTGCGTGCCGGTATGGCGCGCCAGCAGTCCGCGGGCATCTACAGCTGGCTGCCGCTCGGCCTGAGGGTGCTGAACAAGGTCAATGCCATCGTGCGCGAGGAACAGAACCGTTCCGGTGCGGTCGAATTGCTGATGCCGACCATCCAGTCCGCTGATCTGTGGCGCGAGTCCGGTCGCTACGACGCCTATGGCAAGGAAATGCTGCGCATCAAGGACCGCCACGAGCGCGAGATGCTGTTTGGCCCGACGAATGAGGAAATGATCACCGAGATCTTCCGCAGCTATGTGCGGTCCTACAAGGACCTTCCAATGAATCTCTATCACGTCCAGTGGAAGTTCCGTGACGAGGTGCGGCCACGGTTCGGTGTCATGCGCTCGCGCGAATTCCTGATGAAGGATGCCTATTCCTTCGATCTGGATGAGGCAGGCGCGCGCCATGCTTACAACAAGATGTTCGCAGCCTATCTCCGGACCTTTGACAGACTGGGCCTCAAATCGATTCCAATGCGCGCGGACACCGGACCCATCGGCGGCGATCTCAGCCACGAGTTCATCATCCTGGCCTCGACCGGCGAGAGCGAGGTATTCTGCCATGGCGACTATCTGGATTTTCCTGTGCCTGCAGCGGATACCAACTTCGATGATGTGAAGGGCCTGCAAGCCACGGTCGACAAATGGACGTCGCTCTATGCCGCGACCTCCGAAATGCATGACGCTGCCGCCTTCAGCGCGATCCCCGAAGCGAAGCGTGTATCGGCGCGCGGCATCGAGGTTGGCCATATCTTCTATTTTGGCACGAAATACTCTGACAGCATGAATGCCAGGGTGACCGGCCCGGACGGCGTGGATCGTCCGGTGCACATGGGCTCCTATGGCATCGGGCCTACGCGGGTCGTTGCCTCGGTCATCGAGGCCAGCCACGACGAAGCGGGCATCATCTGGCCCGAGGCGATTGCGCCGTTCCATGTCGCGCTGCTGAACCTGCGTGCGGGTGACGCCGCGGTGGATGGTGCGTGTGGGCAGCTATATGCAGAGCTGGAAGCTGCAGGATTCGAGGTGCTCTACGATGACCGCGACGAACGCGCGGGAGCGAAATTCGCAACGGCTGATCTGATCGGCCTGCCGTATCAGGTCATCATCGGTCCCAAGAGCCTCGCCGAAGGCAAGGTCGAGATCAAATGGCGGCGCTCCGGTGCGCGGGAGATCGTGACACTGAAGGATGTCATACCGAGGTTGCGGGCTTGACCGACGTCAGCCCCTCTACCGCGCCATCCCCGCCCAGACCCTTCGCGGGGTTCGAGCGCATGCTGGCGTTCCGCTATCTCCGCCCGCGCCGCAAGGAAGGCTTTATCTCCGTCATCGCAGGGTTTTCGTTCGCGGGAATTCTGCTGGGTGTCGCCGCGCTGATCATCGTGATGTCCGTTATGAACGGGTTCCGCAAGGAACTGATCAGCAAGATCCTGGGCATCAGCGGGCATGTTTTCATTCAGGCCATGGATCAGCCACTGACCGACTTCGACGAACTGGCCAAGCGCTTCGAGCAGATCAAGGGTGTTAAGCAGGCGATCCCGGTGATCAACGGGCAGGTTCTGGCCGCTTCTGCCTTTGCTTCCACCGGCGCACTGGTGCGCGGCGTGCGCGAGGCGGATATCAAGCGCCTTGAAACCATCGCCAAAAATATCCGTTCGGGAACGCTCGATGATTTCGACAGCGGCGAGGGCGTCGCCATTGGCCAGCGGCTCGCGGACCAGCTCGGCATCAGGACCGGGGACAAGCTGACGCTGCTGTCACCCAACGGCCCGGCCAGCCCGTTCGGCCAGACGCCGCGCCGCAAGGTCTACAATATTGCAGCGGTGTTCATGATCGGCATGTCGGAGTTCGACAGCGCCTTCGTCTATATGCCGCTCAAGGAAGCGCAAATTTACTTCGACCGCGACGATGATGTCAGCACGATTGAACTCACCGTGGAGAACCCGGAGGAGGCTGAGCGCATCTCCCAGATCGCGATCGATGTGGCGGGACGCCCGATCATCACCAGTGACTGGAAAATCCGCAACCAGACCTTCGTGGGCGCGCTTGAAGTGGAGCGGAACGTGATGTTCATCATCCTGACGCTGATCGTCATGGTGGCGGCCCTGAACATCATTTCCGGTCTCATCATGCTGGTCCGCAGCAAATCCCGCGATATCGCCATCCTGCGCACGATGGGTGCGACGCAAGGGTCGGTGCTGCGCGTCTTCCTGATGACGGGTGCGAGCATCGGCATTGCCGGAACGCTGGCGGGTCTCGCCATTGGTGTGCTTGTGGCCAAGAACATCGACACGCTGAAGAACTTCTTCTCCTGGCTGTCTGGCCGCGACCTCTTTCCGGCGACGCTTTATTTCCTGAGCAAGCTGAAAGCGGTCATCGACTGGCGCGAGGTGATGACTGTAGAGATCATGGCATTCGTGCTGTCGCTGCTGGCCAGCCTCTAAACGGCTTTGCAGGCAGCC
>JANMFA010000027.1:0-8135 GCA_031377545.1 Hyphomicrobiales bacterium
GCCGGGTCGCGACAGCAGCGGGTGGAAGACCTGCCGATTCACGTCGTCGAAGCTGTAGGCCATCGCCAGCGCCTGCCGTAGCCGCGGGTCCTGCAGTTTTCCCCTGCGCAGGTTGAAGACGAAGGCCCGGATGATGCCCAGCCTTTCGATCCCGAACGTGTCCTTGATGATCCGGCCATCCTGCGCCGCCGGAAACCCATAGCCGACCGCCCATGATTTCAGGCTGTTTTCCCGCCGAAGATCGATCTGATCCGCCTTGAATGCCTCGAACATCACGTTGGCATCACGGAAATACTCGATGTCCAGGCGCTGGAAATTTTCCGTGCCGACGCGGATGGGCACCGCCCAGCCCCAGTAGTCCGCCACCCTTTCATAGGCGACGGACCGTCCGGGATCGAACGACTTCAGCCGGTAAGGCCCGGACCCCAGCGGCGGCTCCAGCGTCGTTGCCTCGACATCGCGCGGTCTGCCTTGCGGGTCCGTTCCTTCCCACCAGTGCCGGGGGAGGATGCTCATCTGGCCGACATACAGCGGCAATGCGGGATCACCCTTCTGGCTGAAGGTGAACCGCACCTCGAGGTCCGAGACCTTGTCCACGCCGGTGACCTTGAGGAGTTGCAGGTTGTATTGCGGCGAAAGACGCTTCCAGGTGTGGAACGAAAAGATCACATCATCCGCCGTCACCGGCCTGCCATCGTGCCAGCGCGCTTCCGGCCGCAGGCGGAACGACACGCCCGAGAAATCATCGGGATGGGCCACCGCCTCCGCCAGCAGGCCATATTCCGTGGTGGATTCATCAAACGACGTCATGAGCAGCGGCTCATAGATCCGCATGAGCGACGCGGCGAGCTTGCCCTTCACACCGCTGATGAACGGATTGAAGTTGTCAAACGTACCGGAAGCGCCAAGCCTCGCCCTTCCGCCAACCGGTGTTGCAGGGCTCACATAGTCTGGATGGCGGAACCCGGGGCCGTATTTGGGCTCGCCCGTGAGCGAGATGGCATGGCGCCAGGGACCCGTGTCGACACTTTGGGCGGACACGCCGGACAGCGTGAACACGGCGGCCACCACAGCCGCCAGTGCTATCCGCCACCACCCCCAAGCACGCGTCACCGGAACCATGCGTGCATCATGTCAGGATCGGGCAGGATGGCAAATCAAAGGATACCGGCCCGAGCAACAAAAAAGGGCCCCAACGGACCCCTTTTCGTCGGAGAGCATCTGTTGATCACTTTGGCAGGGCGAGCGGGCTGTCCGACAGCGTGTTGAGATAGGCCACGAGGTCAGCCCGTGTCTTGGGGTTGGAGATACCGGCGAACGACATCGACGTTCCGGCGATATAGCCCTTGGGGCTTGCCAGGAACTTGTCGATCGTCGCGAAATCCCATTTCTCGCCCTTGGCGGCGACGGCCTTGAGCGCCGCCGAATAGCCGAAGCCAGCGACCTGCCCCTTGGAACGGCCCATCACGCCCCACATGTTCGGGCCAACCTTGTTGGCGCCGCCCTTGTCCGGTGTATGGCATGCCGTGCATTGCTTGAAAGTTGTTTCACCCTTGGCCTTGTCGGCCGATGCAAGGCGAACATCGATGGGCTCTGCGGCAACGACAGGAGCCGTGGCGGCAACCGCAGAACCTGCTGGCATGGCCAGCTCGTAGCCAGCCTTTGCAGCCTTCTTCTCGGCAAAAAGCAGTTCGCCGCCAAAACTGGTCAGCATCACGAAAGTCAGCGATCCAAGCACCGCGCCCGCAATCTTGTTCAGCTCAAAGGAGTCCATGGTCCCCGTTCTCCAGCCATCTGGGATGCCAGCAGGGCCGCGCGAAGCAGCCGATGCGGATAGCACCTCATATTTTTCGGGTTCAATAGACGCTTTGACGCGGATTGTGCAACCCGTATAAGCGGCCCGATCCGTGCTACTTATTGACGCCTCACATCCCAATCCACCGAATTGATCATGTCTGACCCCCTCGTCGTCATCCCCGCCCGCATGGCGGCCACCCGCCTGCCGAACAAGCCGCTGGCCGACATCAACGGCAAGCCGATGATCGTGCATGTCTGGGAAAGGGCCATGGACGCAGGCATTGGCCCGGTGATCGTTGCCACGGACAGCCGCGACATCGCCGATGCGGTGGAGGCGGCAGGCGGTCGCGCGATCATGACACGCTCGGATCACCCCTCGGGTTCGGACAGGGTCTATGAGGCGGTGGAAAACGCCGATCCCGACGGCTTGCACGACATCATCGTCAACCTGCAGGGTGATTTCCCCACCATCGATCCCCGCGCCATTGTCGCCTCGGTGCTACCGCTGGCCGATCCGGCTGTCGATATCGCGACATTGGCCGCAGTGATCGTCGACGAGGACGAAATGACGGCGAATTCCGTGGTGAAGCTGATCGGTTCAGAGATTGCGCCGAATCGTTTGCGCGCCCTCTATTTCACCCGCGCCACGGCACCCACGGGGCCGGGACCGCTCTATCATCACGTCGGACTCTATGCCTACCGCCGCAAGGCGCTGGCCCGTTTCGTCAGCCTGCCTCCCTCGCCGCTTGAGATTCGCGAGAAACTGGAACAGTTGCGCGCCATCGAGGCAGGCATGCGCATCGATGTGGCCGTGATTGACCACGTGCCGCGCGGCGTTGATACACCGGGCGACCTGATCATAGCGCGCGAGCTTCTTCGCCACAGCCCCCGACATTGAGTGAAAGCGTCCCTTTGATGAAACAGTTGATCTCTTTCCAGGGCGAGCCGGGTGCCAACTCGCATTTGGCCTGCGAACAGGCGTTTCCGGACATGGAGCCCCTGCCCTGCCCGACCTTCGAGGATGCCTTCGCGGCAGTGCAGGAAGGCACGGCGTCGCTTGCGATGATTCCGATCGAGAACTCGATTGCGGGCCGGGTGGCCGACATCCATCATCTGCTGCCAACCTCGGGGCTCAATATCATTGGCGAGCATTTCCTGCCGATCCATTTCCATCTGATGGCCATTCCGGGCGCGTCGCTGTCCACGATCAAGGATGTTTACAGCCACGTCCACGCCATCGGCCAATGCCGCAAGATCATCCGCAAGCTTGGCCTCAAGGCCCATGTCGCAGGCGATACCGCGGGGTCCGCGCGTCAGGTGTCGGAGTGGCAGGACGTGACCAAGGCCTCGCTGGCACCGCGCCTTGCCGCGCCGATCTATGGCTTGAACATTCTGGCGGAAGACGTCGAGGACGAGGCCCACAACACCACCCGCTTCGTCATCCTGTCGAAAAAGCCGAAGATCGCCAAGCCCAACGGCGTGCCGCTGGTCACCAGTTTCGTTTTCCGCGTCCGCAACGTACCGGCCGCGCTCTACAAGGCGATGGGCGGCTTTGCCACCAACAGCGTCAACATGAGCAAGCTCGAGAGCTACATGGTGGAAGGCCAGTTCACGGCCACGCAATTCTATGCGGAGGTCGACGGCCACCCCGACGACCCTGGCCTGCGGCTGGCGCTGGAAGAGCTGGCGTTTTTCTCCAAGGAACTGCGCATCATCGGCGTCTATCCAGCCCACCCCTACCGGGAAGAAGCCGCAAGAAACGGCTGAACGCCGGTCATTCGCTGTCCACAAACAACTGCATGATGTGGTTGGCAATCGCCATCCGGGGCGGCGCGCTGATCCCCTTGGGATGTTCGTTGATCAGGATCTGGCGGATCTCGTCACGGCTGAACCACCTTGCATCGGCGAGCTCCGCCGCATCGATGGTGATTTCGCTGGAGATAGCTTCCGCCAGACAGCCGATCATCAGGGAACTCGGGAAAGGCCAGGGTTGCGCGTAGAGATAGCGCACCCGCGCAGTCCTGATCCCGGTTTCCTCAAGGATTTCGCGGCGCACCGCATCCTCGATGGTTTCACCCGGCTCCATGAACCCGGCAAGACAGGAATAGCGCCCTTCCGGAAACTGCGGTGCCCGGCCCATCAGACATTGATCACCCTGGATCGCCAGCATGATGACGACAGGATCAGTGCGGGGGAAATGCTCGGTGTTGCAAGCCTCACAGCGGCGCTTCCATCCCGCGGAGGAGACGGCCGAGGCCATACCGCAACTGCTGCAGAACCGGTGGCGGCTGTGCCACAGCAGCATCGCCTTCGCCGTTCCGATAGCATTGAGAATGCCCGGTGAGAACAGTCCCTGCATGGCGATGGAGCGCATGTCGATCAGCTTGAGATCATCCCGCAACTTCAGTTCGTCAAACTGATCCGCGCTGATATCAAGCGCGAATCGCGGTGCGCCGTCTTCAAGGCCGAGGAACAGCGCATCACCCGCGTTACCCAGATCGCGCGTGCGGGCCGACGTCAGCAACGGATTGAGCGCGCCACCGTCAAAGGCCAGCACAGGCGTATCCTTGCAGAGCGCGATGAAACGGGCATCTGGATCAGCCTGCGCGGCCCGCTGCCAGGCTGCATCGTCGCGTCGCCATGCCGCGCGGTCGAAGGCCAGCGTCGCAAAACCCAGGTCAGGCACGGCCGAGACCGTTGCACCGTCAAACAGATCCATCAGCGGCTCTCCTCAAGGCCAAACGGCTTCAAGGCCGCAATGATGCGGTCCATTGCCACACCGGCCATGTGCGGAGGATAGGCTTGCGCCTCGCCCACGCCCCAGACCGGGCCGGGCCATGCGGCATCCGAGACAAACCTTGCCAGGACATGCACGTGCAATTGCCGCACGCGGTTGCCCAACGCGCCGACATTGAGTTTGTCCGGGCTGAAAAGCGCCTTCAATGCCTGCGAGGCTGCTGCGATCTCCTGCATGAGCCGCAGCTGGTCGGATTCCGGCAGATCGATGATTTCCGCCAGATCTGGCCGCTCCGGCACGAGAATGAGCCAGGGATAGCGGGCATCATTCATGAGGAGCACCCGCGAAAGCGCGAACCGCCCCAAAGGCATGGTGTCGGCATCAAGACGCGGATCAAGGGAAAAGGCTGGCGGAGCGATTGTCATCAGGCAGAATCTTTCTGCCCCATCGTCGCATTATCCGGGAAGGCTTCGCAAGGCACGAGGTGGTAATCTGCCCCAGACTGTAACCCTGTTCACGGGAAAGGGTCGCATCAGCCAAAGTCATCTGCTATCCGGCTGCTGTTTTGATGGATCGCCGAATGCTGTTGTCGGATAAAACCAGAGACCTGATCGCCATGCTGGAGACGGCGGGCTATCCGCGTGCGGATGTGCCTTTGCTGCAGCGCGCCGATGTCTTCCTCGACCTCTCGGGCGAAGACATCCGCCGACGGCTGTATCTGACGCAGGATGCCGCAGGCACGGAACTGTGCCTCAGGCCGGAATTCACGATCCCGCTTTGCCTTCAGTCAGTGGCGCGCCAGGATGGGAAACCACTCAGGACGGCGCTGTCGTATTGCGGCCCGGTCTTCCGCCACCGGCAGGGAGAAAGTGGTGAGTTCATCCAGGCTGGCGTGGAATCGCTGGGCCGAAGCGATCTGGAAGCCGCGGATGCCGAAATCCTGGCGCTGGCCATCGACGTCGTCAGGCATCTGGGCGGGCGCTCCGCAGAACCGTCGACGACGATCCGCATGGGCGACGCAGGCCTCATCAACGGGGTGCTGGAGAGCCTTGCCGTTCCCGCTGGGTTGGCGCGTCGTCTCAAGCGCCGCCTCGCGGCTGGAAAATCCCCCGGGGAAGCGGTTGGCCAGGCCAGCGGTGGCATGGGCCTTGACCGCTATGCCGGCGTGATGGCCGCGCTGGAGGGTGCCAAGAGCGACGCTGCCCATGCGTTTGTGGGAGACATGCTGTCGATCAGCGGCGTTCGGGCAGCAGGCGGGCGCTCTGCGGAAGAAATCGCCAGCCGTTTCCTGCGCAAGGCACAGGAAGGGGCCGGTATGCTGGATCCAGCCAAGGCCGACATCCTGATCGCGTTCCTGTCGATCTCGGGCGACCCCGATCATGTCGCAACCGCAATCCGCAAACTGTGCCAGACCCACGGCATCGACATCATGCCCGCGCTGGAGCGCTATGAATCCCGCATCGGCTTCATGGCAGCGCAGGGCATTGACCTGGGACGTATCACGGCATCTGCCGGGTTCGTCCGCAACCTCGACTATTACACCGGCATGGTGTTCGAGATCCTGCCGACGACACCCGCTTCGCCCAAACCTCTGGTGGGCGGCGGACGTTACGACACGCTGCTGAGGCGTCTGGGATCCGCCGAGGATGTGCCCGCTGTCGGCTTCTCGGTCTGGGTCGAGCGTTTCGGCTCCGAGGGACCGGAGGGCACACCATGACGGGCAAGCTGCTGATCGCGGTTCCGTCCAAGGGGCGGCTGCAGGAAAACACCATGGCGTTCTTCACCCGCGCCGGGCTGCATCTCAGCCAGGAGGGTGGCAGCCGGGACTATCGCGGCGTGATTGCGGATCTGCCGGGTGTCGAGATCCTGTTTCTCTCGGCGTCGGAGATCGTCGCCAAGCTCGATTCAGGCGATACCCATTTCGGCGTCACCGGCGAGGATCTCATCCGCGAGGCCGTCGCCGATGCCGACCGCAAGATCACCCTTCTGTCGCCGCTGGGCTTCGGCCATGCCAATGTCGTGGTTGCCGTGCCGAAGGGCTGGATCGATGCCAGCACGATGGAGGATCTGGAGGAGATCGCCGCCGATTTCCACAGCGCCCACAACCGCCGCATGCGGGTGGCAACGAAATACGTAAACCTGACACGCCGCTTCTTCGCCGAGCATGGCGTGGCGGATTACCGCATCGTCGAAAGCCTGGGTGCGACCGAGGGCGCGCCTTCATCAGGCACCGCCGAGTTCATCGTCGACATCACCACGACCGGCAGCACGCTGGAAGCCAATGCACTGAAGGTGCTGGACGATGGCGTGATGCTGAAATCGCAGGCCAATCTCGCGGCGTCGCGACAGGCTGACTGGTCATCCCAAACGCTGGCGCTGGCTCGCAGCGTGCTGGGGCGGCTTTCCGCCGAACAGGCCGCGCGCACCACCCGCGAGCTGCACATCACGGCGCTGGCCTCCGCGCAGGGGCCTCTGCTGGCGCTTGCGGCGGCCCACAAGGCCGAGCAACGGTCGGAACCGGGCGTATCTCCGCTTGTACTGACGGTGGCGACCGCCGAAGCCGCGACGCTGTCGTCACGCCTCGTGGAAGCGGGCGCGGAGCATGTGTCGGTGACCAGGCGGGACTATGTCTTCGCCAGCCGCTCACCGCTCTACGACAGGCTCGAAGCCAGCCTCGCGGATCAGGCGTTGCGATAAAAAAAACGAGACCGCCCGGGGGAGGGGCGGCCTCGACAGGTAGCGGCCGAACGGGGGAGGTTCGCCCGCTTGGGGGAAGGAAGACCCTTTCGGATCCTCAAGGGGATTACGCGCCTCTAAACCTGGTGGATCAAGCGTAAGAATGCGGACGGGCAAGCGCGTATGTCCTAAACCGATTGAACCCTGAAAGGGCTTCCCGATTCAATTCTTGAACGGATAATCTGGATTTTTCTAAAGATCTGGCGCCGTTTCAGATGACATTTCTCTCCAGCAACGGCCGGTTCCCGACCAGCCGTTCACACCCCAGCGGGGCGAGATCAAGCGACGCAAAGGCTCCCTGCAGCACAAGTTCCGCCAGGCCGCGCCCAACGGCGGGGGATTGTTGAAGCCCGTGTCCCGAGAACCCGGCGGCGAGATAGCCATTGTCCAGCCCCGGCACCTTGCCCACCAGCGCATTGTGATCAAGCAGGCACATGTCATAGTGCCCGGCCCAGGCCCGGCCAGGGCGGATTGCCTCGAACGCCGGCACCCGTGCCGCGAGAGCGGGCCAGATGATATCTTCGAAGATCGGCCAGTCCACATCAAAGTCCTGGCCATGGTCGCTCTCGTCCAGATCATCCGGCGAGAACCCGGCGATGTAATCGCGCCCCTCCGGCCGGACCCAGACGCCTGACGTATCGATCAGAAGCGGAAAGCGCGGCAGTTCCGTCTGGCAGGAAAACAGGAACACGCAGCGCTTTTTGGCAAAGACAGGGATTTGAAACCCCATCCGCGCCGCAAGCACCCGCGCACCCGATGCACCCGCCGTGTTGATGAACGCGCCGCAGCCGATCCGGGAACCGTCATCAAGGCGAGCTGCCGTGATCCGCCCGCCCTCCCGCACGACATCCACAACCTTCGCTTG
>JANMFA010000081.1:0-2562 GCA_031377545.1 Hyphomicrobiales bacterium
ATGCTGCATCAGCACCGTGCCGTTGAACATTCTGGGCTTGCTGGCCACAAGATTCGCCCAGTGGGCATCGATCTCGGTCCGGCGCGCGGTTGCGAAGTCCCACGCCACGGGCTGAAGCCGCGCGTCAAGCCGCTTGAGCGGCGTGATGACAGCACTGGCGGCGCTCACAGATCAATTGTTCCCTCGGATACGATCACCGCCCCGCCGCCAATGGTCGCCTCGCGCAGAACGCCATTCTCGACATCCAGCGTCAGCACGATCTCGGACGGGCGGCCCATTTCGACGCCCTGCATGATGATATGCTGGTGCTGGCCGTCTTTTGGCTTCTCGAAGGCCATGATCGTCCCGGCGAAAGCGGCAGCGGCCCCGCCCGTCGCCGGGTCTTCGACAATGCCGTCTGTCGGCGCAAACATCCGGCTTTGCCAGGCCAGCGGGCCTGTACGGACGTAGAGGTAGCACCACGGACTGGCAGTGCCGCCAAACGCATTCCGGAAAGCTGTTGAATTGTTCGACTGCGCACGGGCCAATGCATCCAGACTTCTGAGCGGCACCATCGTGAAGGCGACACCTGCTGCAAAATTCGCGCAATGGTGCCCTTCGGTTTCAATGTCCGCGATGGTTAGGCCGAGCGCGGCCGCGATCAGAGCCGGATCGCGCTGCGGTTCTGCTGCCATGACCGGCAGCCTGGGTATCGCGAACACACCCCGCGCAGCCCTGTCCTGACGCTTGGAAACCTCGACCTTCACCAGTCCAATCTTCTCTTCCAGAGCGATGACGATACCGGAGCGGTTTACCATTTCCGGCGCACGCAATTGCGCCAGCAGCACGGCCGTTCCCACGGTAGGATGTCCCGCAAACGGCAGTTCCGAACCCGGTGTGAAGATGCGGATCTTCGCCGTGTTCACCGGATCATCCGGGGGAAGGACAAAGACGGTTTCGGAGAGGTTGAACTCGCGGGTGATCGCCTGCATGCGCGCAGTGTCGAGGCCTTCGCTGTCGTGGACAACAGCGAGCGGGTTTCCGGCCAGCGCATGGTCGGTGAAGACGTCGAGGGTGTGGAAACGGCGGCGGGGCATGCCAATCTCTTTCCCCTACTCCCTCGGGAGAAGGTGCCCCGCACTTGCGGGGCGGATGAGGGCGAACCACATCGCCAAGGGATTCTCCCTCATCCGTCAGGCTTCGCCTGCCACCTTCCCCCAAGGGGGAAGGCTCAGATCGACTCAATGATTGTCCCTTGGAATGCCAAAGGTCTTGTGGATCTTCTGATACTTCACCGCAGGTTTCAGCACCATACCGTTCGACAATTCGTCGACGATGCCGCGCTGGATCTCTTGCCAGGGTGTCTGGCTCTTGGGATACTTGTAACCGCCCGCCTTTTCGAGCGCGGCGCGGCGCTTGGCCAGTTCGGCCTCCGGGACCAGCATATCCGCCGTGCGCTTTTTCAGATCGATGCGCACCTTGTCGCCGGACTTCAGCAGCGCCAGTCCCCCGCCAGTCGCGGCCTCCGGAGAGGCATTGAGGATCGAAGGCGAGCCTGACGTGCCGGATTGCCTGCCATCACCGATGCAGGGCAGCGACGTGATCCCCTTCTTGATGAGGTAGGACGGCGGCCGCATGTTCACGACCTCGGCGGCACCGGGATAGCCCACTGGACCTGCGCCACGCATGAAGAGCAGCGTATTCTCGTCGATCTTCAGTTTCGGATCGTCGATCCGGTGGTGATAATCCTCCGGTCCGTCGAAAACCATGGCTTTGCCCTCGAAAGCCATCGGGTCCTTTGGGTTCGAGAGGTAGCGCTTGCGGAACTCCTCCGAGATCACGCTCATCTTCATGATGCCGCTGTCGAAGAGATTGCCCTTGAGATTGAGGAAACCGGCCTTCTTGCGCATCGGCTTCTCGTAGGGGAGAATTACTTTCGGGTTGTTGGTGAAGCGGCCCTCGCAATTCGCGTGCAGGGTCTTGCCGTTGACCGTCAGATGCGTCTTGTCGATCTTGCCCGCCTTGATCAGTTCGGCAATCACGGCTGGCACGCCGCCCGCACGATAATATTCCTCGCCGAGGTATTCGCCGGCGGGCTGCATGTTGACGAGCAGAGGGATGTCATAGCCGAACTTCTCCCAGTCGTCATTGTTGAGCTCCACGCCGATATGGCGGGCGATGGCATTGAGGTGAACGGGCGCATTGGTTGAGCCGCCAATGGCGGAATTGACCTTGATGGCATTCTCGAAAGCCGCGCGCGTGAGCACCTTTGACGGGGTGAGATCCTCCCACACCATTTCAACGATGCGACGGCCCGTCAGATAGGCCATTTCGTAGCGGTCCCTGTAGGGGGCGGGGATTGCCGCGCAGCCGGGAAGGCTCATGCCAAGGGCCTCGGCAAGGCTGTTCATGGTGGAAGCCGTGCCCATCGTGTTGCAGTGACCCGCAGAAGGTGCCGATGATGCCACGAGTTCGACGAATCCCTTGTCATCGAGCTTGCCAGCGGCATGCATCTGACGGGCTGCCCAAAGGATCGTGCCGGAGCCCGTCCGCTCGCCGTTGTGCCAGCCGTTCAGCATCGGG
>JANMFA010000134.1:0-7878 GCA_031377545.1 Hyphomicrobiales bacterium
GCCGGGGGCGCGGCACAGGCCCCACATGGGGATCGGAAAGATGGCCGAGAAGAAAGGTCACAGAAGGCCCTGAGGGAATTGGTTGAGACGCTGTGTCTTGATCGACTGGCGAGCGTCAAGGGTTTTGGTGGATCAGAGCGCCGGATTTGTCTTCACGCCCCCACACCTTCGCGCTCTTTCTGGACCTTGTAATAGGCCCACAGCAGCCGTGCAGCGACGGCGCGCCAGGGCCTCCAGCGTTCGGCGATCAGGCCAATTTCTCGATCGGTCGGACGCTCTCCCAGCCGGAACGCCATGCGGATCGCCTCCTGCAGCGCCAGATCGCCAGGTGCGAAGGCATCGGCATGGCCGAGGCAGAACATCAGATAGATGTCCGCCGTCCAGGGGCCGATCCCCTTGATCCTGGTCATGCTTGCCTTGGCTGCATCGGCATCCATCGTCCGCAACGCCTCGAGATCGAGCGTACCCGCCTGAATCGCTTCGGAAATGGCGCGGATCGTGCGGATCTTGGGGGCGGAAAGGCCCGACGCCTTCAGCGCGCCCTCCTCCGCCAGCAGAAAAACATCAGGATTGCGCTCGGGGAAATTGGCGGCGAGCTTGGCCCAGATCGCATTGCCAGCCGCCACCGACACCTGCTGGCCGATGATGATCCAGACGAGGCCATCGAAGCCATAGCGCTGGCGGCGCAGCGGTGGCGTGCCGGTCAGCGGCACCACCCGGCGCATGACCTCGCATTCGGCTTGCAACGCCCGCACGCCTTCCGCGATGTCAGCGTCGGTTTCAATCAGTCTCTGGAGCGCTGATGCCTGCATGGCAACGTCCTTTCTGGAACCTTGTGCTGATCCATATCACAGGCAAGTCCGCCACCCGTTTCCTGCGATAACCCCTCTTGCCTCATCGGGCCGCGGAAACAAGCCACACCCAGCCACTCATTGTGACAACGGCCAGCAGGGTGGAAAGAGCCACGGTACTGGATGAAACGGCCACGCCTGCCTTGTAGCGCTGGGCCAGAAGGAAGGCGTTCACGCCGCTGGGGCAGGCTGCAAAGATGACTGCTACCGCCGCCCAGACCGGTGGCATGGGAAAGACGTGAAATGCCAGAAGATACACCAGCGCCGGCTGCGCAAGCAGTTTCAACGCTGCGAGCATTCCCACCAGCGGAAGTGGTGCGCTCAGCCCGTAGCGTCGGAGCGTGAGGCCAAGCGCGAACAGCGCGGTCGGGCCTGCCGCATCCCCCAGAAGCTTCATGGCGGATTCGACAGATCCGGGGAGCCCAAGCCCGGTCAGACGCCAGAGCGCCCCACCGACGATGCCGATGAGAATGGGATGCAGGGCCAGCTTGCGCAGCATCGCCCCCCATTTGCCACCGCCTGTATCGCCCCGTTCGACCAGCAGGGTTGCCACCGTCATCGTCAACGGGAGGTGGACCGCAATCAGCAGGAACATGGGAACGGCTGCCTGTTCACCGAAGGCCCGCATCACCAGCGGAATGCCCACGAAGACCAGGTTGGCCTGGATTGCCGTGAACCCGGCGATCGGAATCTCTGCACCTTGAAGCCCGAAAACCCGCGTCGTCAGCCCTGTGCTGATCGCCCAGACGATACTCACCGCGCCAAAATAGGCCAGCCAGTAGAACCACGGCTGCGTCTCAGGCAGCGGGGCCGTGGCAAGCGTCCGGAACAGCAGGACGGGAATGGCGATGATGAAGACAAAATCGGAAAGCCCGTCCGCGACATGATCCTCGAACAAGCCCGAAGCGGCGCAGGCCAATCCCGCTCCGATGATGAGGAAGATCGGGAGAACGATGGTGAGCGTCTCAAACATGGGGCGGAGTGATAGACCGCTTTTGCAGCGTGGAAAGGAAATATTTGCAATGAATTGCATTCGTCGCGCGCAGCGACCTGTCTTAGGCATCACGTAAGGTGATTGGCGTAAAACAGGAGGATGTCAGGCCTCGGGGCGAGGTGTGACGGAGTCTGACTGATGACGCTTTCCACCACCGATCAATCCGCATCTCTCTCTGCCATGGCAGTGGCGGAGATTGCGCATGAGCTGCGCTCGCCGCTCGGCGGGATCGAGGCCATGGCCATGCTCTTGAGCCAATCGGGCCTGTCAGCCCAGCAGCAGCGCCTCGTCGACGGCCTTTGCGCCGCAGCCGGTCATCTGCGCAGTGTTGCGAGTGATTTTCTTGATGCGCAATCCGAAACCGGAAAGACTCCCGTCGTCAGCGACGGGGCGCTTGATCTGCGCGCTTTCATCGACATGCTTGCTGTCTCGGCCGAGGCGCGGGCGCGCTCCAAAGGTCTGTCATTTGCGCTGAGTTTCGACGCGACGATCGCAGCGCCCGTGCAGGCTGATGCCCGCCGCATCCGCCAGATGCTGGAGAACCTTCTGGACAATGCCATCAAGGTCACGACAACCGGCGGCATCCGGCTTGCGGTCAGCCACGTCGACCGGCGCGGAGTTTTCGAGGGCCTGCGTTTTGTCGTGGAGGACACGGGTCCGGGCTTTAGCGCAGAGCAGGCGTCGAAGCTGTTCCGCCATTTCGGACGCCTCGACAATGGCGTTGCCGGCACCGGTATCGGATTGGCCATGGTGCGCCGCCTCGCCAATGCCATGGGCGGTGAGGCCGGATGCGAGGGGTGGCCCGGCAAAGGCGCGAGCTTCTGGTTCACCCTGCGTCTCAAGATGCCCAAGGAACCTGGACATGATGGCACACTTGCCGAAACGCCACCCTCATCGGGAGCTATGGAAGGACTTGGCCGCCGCATTCTGGTCGTGGATGACAATCAGGCCAACCGGATGATCATGGGGGCCGTGCTGGAACATTTCGGATTCGAGATGGCGGAAGCCGAAACAGCGGAACAGGCGCTGAGCCTTCTGCCGGGCGGGAGCTTTGCCGCCCTGATGATGGATCAGACCCTGCCGGGCATGAGCGGGCTGCAAGCCTTGCAGCGCATCCGCGCGATGCCGGAGCCACTGGCGTCCTTGCCGGTGATCCCCGTCACCGGTCGCGTATCGGCATCGGACAAGGCGGCCTTCGCGGCGGCTGGTGCCAATGGATTCGTTGAAAAACCGATCACGGCAAGGGCCGTGCGGGTGGCACTTGAAGCGGCACTGGCGACGGTTGGTCAGGCCGCATCAGAAGCCGCCTGAATGCGACGGGGCAACCTGCCGCCTGCTACTCGCCCTCACCGAAACGGTTGGCGACAAGCTCTGTGATGGCGTCAAGCGCCTGCACTGCGTCAGCGCCCTTGGCCGTCACAACGATGGAACTGCCGATTCCGGCACCCAGCGTCAGAATTCCCATGATCGATGTGCCGCCGACCGTTTCGCCCGAGCGGGTCACGGTGATTTCGGCATCGAAGAGTTCGACGCATTGTACGAATTTCGCTGTGGCGCGGGCATGCAAGCCCTTGCGGTTGACAATGGAAAGCTCGCGGCTCAGCACGCCGTCCAGATCCGCCCCGCCTTCAGCCATGAACCGCCTGCATTCCTGTCGTCGCAGGGCTATTATTTGCCCGAAAGCACCCGGCTTGCAACATTGATGTATTTGCGGCCCGCATCCTGCGCCTGAACCACAGCATCCTGGAGCTTGGCTTCATCGCGGACAGAGGCGAGCTTGATCAGCATCGGCAGGTTGATGCCGGCTACAACCTCGACATTCGAGCCGTTCATGGCGGAGATCGCCAGATTGGAAGGCGTGCCGCCGAACATGTCGGTCAGCACGACCACGCCATCACCCGTGTCGACATGGTGGATGGCATCCATGATGTCCTGACGGCGACCATCCATGTCGTCATCGGGATCAATGGTGATCACGTTCAGCTGCTGTTGCGGACCAACCACATGTTCCAGCGCCGAGCGAAATTCGCAAGCGAGGCGCCCGTGGGTGACCAGGACCATGCCAATCATGTTTTTATCGTTGTTGGTCGAGAGCTACTCACTCTCGCCTTCGGCCACTTCTAATGATGCAGTGCGGTGCAACATTCAAGGTCTGAGTTCGAGAATTGAACGAACATTACCGATTTGACCACGGAAATATGGCCAAATCGTTATCAGGCGCCCGAATGCTATGCCGCCCGGCGGCAGAACGGCACGGGGAAGTGCGACGCCCAGCAGCTGTTCTGTCTGCGTCCTTGCATCAGGCAGCCGATCCGGTGGCTGATCGGACAGCCTGAGGATGCCACGCAGGACAACAGCGTCCAGCGCGACAGGACGCACAATCGCAAGCCCCCGCAACTCAAGCGCCCCGGCGATCGCGGGATGCGGACGCGCCAGAATGCGCCCATGGCAGCGTTCCAGCAGTACGCGATCATCGGCCACGAGTCTCGTCGCGCCCAGCCCACCATCGGCGAGCAACCTTGCGGCCAGTGCGGATTTGCCTGCTCCGCTGTCGCCCAGGATGAGCAGGCCGATGTCGCCGACCGCGACCGCCACACCGTGGCGGTTTTCCCGATCCGGCGTCATTTGGGCGGATCTGCAACCGGAAGCGTGACGACGAAGCAGGCACCACCAACGGCTTGTCCCTCACGCCCCGGCCTGTTCTCAGCCGTGATCGTGCCACGATGGACTTCAATGATCTGACGGGAAATAGAGAGTCCAAGGCCGGAGTTCTGGCCGAACCCCTGCTCGATCGGACGATCCGTGTAAAACCGCTCGAAGATGCGCTCCAGCGCATGATCCGGAATTCCAGGTCCCTCATCCTCGACCTTCGCGACGATATTCCCGCCCTCGCGCTTCAGGCTGACCTGGATACTGGACCCCGGCGCTGCGAAGGAGCGCGCATTGTCGAGCAGGTTGG
Organism: Hyphomicrobiales bacterium; assembly: GCA_031377545.1. GTDB lineage: Bacteria > Pseudomonadota > Alphaproteobacteria > Rhizobiales > Beijerinckiaceae > JADCCX01. The sequence goes on from JANMFA010000134.1 coordinate 4,805, forward strand.
TGAACACCTGGGCAAGACGGCTGTCATGGCCCATGACCATGAAGGCACTGGAGGGAGTGGCCTTCTCGCCCTTTCCTGCAGTGGTTGCAGTCCGCCGGGCATCCGGCCAGCGCGCCACATCCAGCACAATCCTGGCCTGATCGGCTTTCCGCATGTCGTTGGACAGCGACACCACTGCATCAAGGAGGGCAGCCATATCGACCGGCTCGGCGTCTGATTTGGCCAGTTCCGCATCAAGCCGAGAAGCATCCGAGATGTCCGAGATCAGCCGGTCGAGACGGCGTACATCGTGCTGGATGACGCTGAGCAGGCGGCTGCGGGCATCATCACTTTTCACCATCGGCAGCGTTTCGACGGCACTGCGCAGCGAGGTCAGCGGGTTTTTCAGCTCATGCGCCACGTCTGCCGCGAAACTCTCGATGGCGGCGATGCGGTTGTAGAGCGCATTCGTCATGTCGCGCAGCGCGGCGGACAGATGCCCGATCTCGTCGGAACGGTGCGAGAAATCCGGGATCTGCTGGCGCGACTTGATGCTGCGGCGAACCCGTTCCGCGCCAATGGCGAGCCGCTCCATAGGCTTGGCGATGGTGTTGGCGAGCAGCAGCGACAACAGTGCCATGATCGCAAAAACACCGGCGAAGACGAGCAGGATGCTCAGCCGCTCTTCGGCGATCACCTCATCGATATCACCATCCTCGGTCGACAGCTGGAGCACGCCGCGGATGGCCCGCAGGCGCTGGATCGGGAAAGCGTAGGACACGATCGTGTCGCCGCTGGCGTTGACGCGGACAACGGGGCTGCTCACGCCCGTCAGGGCGCGCTGCACCTCCTGTTGCAGGCGTCCGCCCGCATTGTCCTCGGGAATGCCAAGCCCGGTCCGGCCGAAACGGCGTTTCCAGGATGACCACGAGCGCTCGAACAGCGTGGTCTCGCCCGCCGGCGGCAGATCAAGGCGCTGTATATCGCCACGGGCATAGAAGCTGCGGGTGTCCAGCAGCAACGTGCCGTCGCGGTCGTAGATGCGGGCGCGCAGGTTGGCGGGGGTTACGAGGCGGCGCAGGATGGGCGCGACACGCTCGGGGTTGAGCGAAAACTCGAAGCCAAGACCGTCATCCTGCGTGCTTTCCCCCGTCTGAAGATCAAGCAACCGCTCGGGATCGACAATGATCGATCCGCCGTCGACCACTGCCGTGCCCGCAATGGCGGCCGCGATGATCGCGCCCTGGACCTGCAGGCTCTGCACCCGCGCATCGACCACGCCAGGACGCGTCTGGTTCAGCCACAGGAAGCCGACCAGCAGGGCCAAAAGCCCGAACATGTTGAGCAGCACGATGCGCCGGACAAGGCTGGAACCCAGCCTGAGCGACAGCAGCCGCCCAGCCCTGCGCAACCAGAGCCGCAGGCGCAAAGGCGTGCGCGCACTGCCGCCCTGCCCTTCGGCAGGTGTGCTGGTCTTGTCGACATCCGTGGCAGGTCGGTCAAGCAATGGTGTCCGAGTTCCGGTTAAGGCCCAATATAGGCTCTTGGTCCGGCACACGCAAAGAAAGCCGAATTGTGACGCTCCTGTCCGATTCCCTAGCCCCTGCCGACGAACGGCATCTTGGTCGCCATCACCGTGACATTGAGGACATTGGCATCCAGCGGCAGACCCGCCATGTAGAGGATGGTTTCGCCGACATGCTTCACGTCCATCAACGGCTCGACCTTGATCGACAGATCGGCCTGCGGCACGCCTGACGCCATGCGCATCGCCATCTCCGTCGCGGCATTGCCGATGTCGATCTGGCCGACAGCAATGTCGTACTTCCGACCGTCAAGCGAGGCGGATTTCGTCAGGCCCAGCACACCGTGCTTGGTGGAGGTGTAGGGTGCCGAATTGGGCCGCGGCGCGTAGGCCGAAACCGAACCGTTGTTGATGATGCGCCCGCCGCGCGGGGCCTGCGCCTTCATCACGCGGAAGGATTCCTGGATGCAGTAGAAAACGCCGGAGAGGTTGATATCAACCACCGTCTTCCATTGTTCCCAGGACAGATCTTCCAGCGGAATCGCCGGTGCGCCGACACCGGCATTGTTGAAGACGACATCGATGCGCCCGAAGGCCCTGACGGTCGCGTCGAAAGCCGCACGCACGTCTTCGGGCTTCGAGACATCGGCCACGGCGACATGCGTCTTCGCGCCCAGCTTCTGCGCCTCGGCGGCGACCTCGTCGAGCATCGTCCTGCGCCGACCAACCAGCGTGATGGCATAGCCCGCTCCGGCCAGTGCCAGAACGGCTGCCCGGCCCACGCCCGTGCCAGCACCTGTGATCAATGCGACCTTCGTCATTTTTTGATTCCCTTGATTGACGCTGGCACGTGCCCGTGTCTTTGAGTTGCCCGTGTCCTGAACTTGTCCGACAACCTTACAGAACGAAAAACCCGAGGAACAGCCCTGATGCCGCTTGATGCCGCCACAATCGCAACCCTGAAGCAGGTCTCCACCGCCACCATCACCACGGTGCTGCTGAAGAAAGGTCTGCGCAATGTCTGGATGCGCGGCACGAAGCCCTTGCGTGCGGGCCAGCCGCGCCTTGTCGGTCCAGCCTTCACGTTGCGCTTCGTGCCTGCGCGAGAGGACCTGGCGACGCCCGAGAGCTGGTCTTCGCCGAAGTCGACCCGGGCTGCCATCGAGGCGATGCCAGAGGGGTGCATCGCCGTCGTTGATGCGATGGGCGTGACGGATGCGGGCATCTTCGGCGACATCCTGTGCGCCCGCATGGCGAAGAAGGGCGTGGCCGGTCTGGTGTCCGATGGCGTGATCCGCGACTATGCCGGCGTCATGGGCACGGGCCTGTCGGTCTGGTGCCAGGGTATTGCAGCACCTGCTTCGGTCGCAGGCCTGACCTTCGTCAACTGGCAAGAGCCGATCGCCTGTGGCGGCGTCGCGGTTTTTCCCGATGATATCGTGGTGGTGGATGACGACGGCGCGGTGCTGATCCCGCAGGCGCTGCTCGACGATGTCCTCAAGGCCGCGCCAGAGCAGGAGCGCATGGAGGCCTGGATCATGACGGAAGTGGACAAGGGCTTGCCGCTGCC
>JANMFA010000193.1:0-2375 GCA_031377545.1 Hyphomicrobiales bacterium
TGGCGGATGAAGCAAGTGATGCGGGCACCGATGTTTCGGTCACCGGCGTCGGACGTGTGACAATCGACGGTCGTCCACTGGCCCTCCGTCGGGCTTTCGGCAATCTCATCGCGAACGCAGTGAAATATGGCGAACGCGCCCGGGTCACCCTGGACAGCCGCTCAGGAAGCGCTGCCATCACCATCGAGGACGATGGCCCTGGCATTCCCGCGGGTGAGATCGAGCGTGCCTTCCAGCCCTTCCAGCGGCTGGAGCAATCCCGCAACAGGGAGACGGGTGGCTTCGGCCTCGGGCTTACCATCGCGCGCACGATCATAACCGGTCATGGCGGGGCGCTGACGCTGACAAACAGGCCGGAGGGCGGACTTGCTGCTGCGGTTGTCCTGCCCGTCAAGGCGACCGTGCCCACCGTCACTTGATACATTTTGATACAAATCGGACACACGCAGCTTACCGACTGCAGGCATTGCTGGACGATCGGGTGGAATCGGCCCGTTTACGGATCGCTGCATGCTTCACCGTTTCCTCGCACTTCTCATGGTTTTCTGGCTGGCCGTACCATTGGCGCTGGCCCATGAAGGGCATGACCACGGCGCACCGCCGACGCCGGTCTCCACCACAATCGCGCCCCGCATCGACGCCTCATCCGATGTTTTCGAACTCATCGGAGTGCTGAGAGGCAGCAAGCTGACATTGTTTATCGATCGTTTCGTCACCAACGAGCCCGTTACGGAGGCTGAAGTCGAGGTTGAAACGCCGACAGGGGCGCTGAAGGCCACGCGCAACCCGGACGGTACTTTTGCGTTGGACGCAGGCTGGGCCAGGCCTGGCGAGACCCACGACCTGATCGTGACAGTAACGGCTGGCGCGGAGATTGATGTCCTGACGGGACAGTTGAAGGTGCCCGTGGAAGACCGAACGCTGCCTCCGACGCAATCCTCATGGTTCTTCGCAAGAGGCCTGCGTGAACGGGTGGCCGCATACGATCCAACGTTGCCCATCGTGGCATTGGGCGGGTTCCTGATCGGCATGATCGTCGCGCGACGCCGCAAGGCATCCGGCGCGGCGGGTATCGTCCTGCTGGCAGGAGGCCTGGCGATGGTGCTCGCGGTGACGGCGACTGCGCACGCCGACAGTTCGCCCCCCAAGGCTGCCAGCCAGTCCTCGGTCGATCTCGCGCAGCGCTTTCCTGACGGCGCGGTCTTTGTGCCCAAGGCGACCCAGCGCATCCTCGGTGTCCGCACCATCATGGCGAAGTCGGATGAACACCGCAGGGCCGTGGCGCTGCCGGGTCGCGTGATCCCTGACCCGTATGCCAGCGGTGCGGTACAAACCTCCGTCACCGGTCGCCTGTCGCCGCCGGAAGGTGGGTTTCCGAGGCTGGGACAGCGGATCAAGGCGGGGGATGTTCTGGCACTGGTCCAGCCTGCCATCGGTTCGGCCGATATCACCACGCAACAGCAGCAGGCCCGGGAGCTGGAGCAGCAGATCACACTCGTGCAGCGGCGGCTGGAGCGTCTGCGGCCCATCGCCAATGTGGTGGCGCGCTCGCAGATCGAGGATGCCGAGCTTGAACTTGTTGGCCTGACAAGCCGCAAGGCGAACCTGGAGCGCGCCCAGCGCCGCGAGCCTGAACTGTTGACCGCTCCGGTGGATGGCGTCATCGCCTCGGCGACAGCAACGCCGGGGCAGGTGGTCGAGGTCAACGCGATCATCTTCCAGATCATCAATCCGGACCGGCTGTGGATCGAGGCGCTGACCTTCGACGCCATGGCAGGGGCAAAGACGGGAACCGCGCGGCTGAACGACGGGCGTTCACTCAAGCTTGACTATCAGGGCACAGGCTTTGCCGATCGCAACCAGGCCATCCCCATCCACTTCGCCGTGAACGAGAGCACGCGCGGACTGCGCATGGGCCAGCTTCTGACGGTTCTGGCGGAGACGGAAGAGACCAGGACCGGGATTGCTGTCCCGCGCACATCGGTTGTTCGCGCGGGCAATGGGCAGACGATCATCTATGAGCACGCCAATGCCGAGCGCTTCGTGCCGCGCGAGGTTCGCGTGGAGCCGCTGGACGGCGAGCGTGTGCTGGTCATTTCCGGGTTGGAGGCCAACAAGCGGATCGTGACGCAGGGCGTTGAACTCTTGAACCAGATCCGCTGAGGCGCGCGCGATGTTCAATTTCCTCGTCACGCAATCGCTGCGCAACCGCCTTCTCGTGCTGGCACTGGCCGCCGTGATGATTGTCTTCGGCGCGTTCACGGTCACCAAGCTGCCGGTCGACGTCTTTCCAGACCTTAACAAGCCCACTGTCACGATCATGACCGAATCGGAGGGCCTCGCGCCACCCGAGGTCGAGCAACTCGTCTCATTCC
>JANMFA010000202.1:0-4147 GCA_031377545.1 Hyphomicrobiales bacterium
GGCTTGCGCAACAGCGGCTGAGGACACAGCGCGCAAATCCGGACAGGGGCCGGACCCTTCAATCGTCCGCCAACTGCCCAAGATCCCACTCCCGACGATCGCGAAGAGAGGGGCACAAGAAGTCAGTCCCGTACTATTGGCGGCGTGTTCTGTTGCAGAAGCGCATGTAACGCGCGTCCGTCCTTGGCAGTGAGCGGATCGCGTCCGTGCAACCGTCACTTCCACTGCTGCCGCCCTCACGTCTTTCCTGCTCGTTCGGAGCCGGTCCGCCCGGATGTGGATTGGTGCTGCGCAGGCTGACGGGTGGTGGCGTGTTGCGGTTTCCCGGGATTGGACCGGCAAATGGTGCCCCACCGGAGTTGAACCCGCCACCTCCACCACCGCCGCCTTGGCCACCGCCACCACCACCACCGGCTTGTGCGAACGCCGGGGCTGAAAGTGCCGCAGGCAAGATGACTGCTGCGGAAAGAAGAAAAGCAAAGACCTTTGTTTTCATTTCTATCTCCCTTAAGCCCACCTTAAAAATCAACAATCTGGCAATTCAAAAAGCTTATTCAATGACTTGTATGGCTTCAGTCCGATCGCGGCAGACCCAGCCGGTACACACCCCGGAAATCATCCGGATCGACGGCGCGGCCCTTGCGGGTGATGATGATGCGGCCCTCTTTCGCCAGCCTGACCGCGATCCGGCGGATCGGCTGCATCAGTGGACCCCAGCCATCGGGGTGATCCCCACCGATAGCACGTGCAGCGTCCGAAGGACACAGTGTCTTGTCGAGACCACGTGCGGCGACGAGAGCGAGGATCGTTTCTTCGAGTGTCTGGACATCAGCATTCATGCAAGCGCTTTTGCGGTGTTTGCGGTCAACGTCAAGCAAGTTTGCGCGTTTGTTTCCGTGATGCCAGCGTAGGCGTTGTTCCGGAGCTTGCAAAACGCCAAGGCATTCCTCACAAAGATTGCTATGAAGATCCCCTCTCATCCTTTCACCGTAACGGATTGGCCACGCTTGCCGGCCACCGTGTATCCGGGTGAAAAAGGCGAAGCTCTTTGGCGCACGCAGACCATAGGCGACATCCGCATCCGGCATGTCGCGTACTCGCCTGGCTACCTCGCTGACCACTGGTGCGACCGCGGTCATATTCTCTACGTGCTGGAGGGTGAGATCATCAGCGAGCTGAAAGATGGTCGCAGCTTCACGCTCACGGCAGGAATGAGCTATCAGGTTTCAGATTTCGGTGATGCCGCGCATCGGTCCTTCGCGCCGAAAGGCGCCAAACTCTTCATCGTGGATTGAAAGACTGACATGCCGCAGGTCATCACCAAGGGATACAAAGCATTGCTGGCCGAAGCCGAAAGCCAGATCGAGACGCTGGATGTGGAGGCAGTGAAGGCCCTTCTTGGTCGCCCGGATGTCGTGCTGGTCGATATCCGGGATCCGCGCGAACTGGAGCGTGAGGGCAGGATACCCGGAGCCTTCCACTGCACGCGGGGCATGCTGGAGTTCTGGATTGATCCCGAAAGCCCCTATGCCAAGCCGGTGTTTCAGGAAGACCGGAAGTTCGTTTTCTTTTGCGCGGGAGGCTGGCGCTCGGCGCTGGCCGCCAAGACCGCCAGTGACATGGGCCTGAAGCCGGTGGCGCACATGCGCGGCGGCTTTGGCGAATGGAAAAAGAACGGCGGTGCCGTTGAGGAATGGGCGGCAAAGCGATGAGCGCAGCAACGCCAAACGGTGACGCGCACCACAAACGACGCTGGTACGAGGACCCGCGCCCGCTCATCCATGTCGTTGTCGAGATCAAGGCTGACGGAGGGGATACACGGAAAAACTCCATCCGCTCCCTCGCGGCCGTCGCGGTGTCGGAGCAGGCCCAGAAGACCTTGGCTTTCGAGATCAACCTGTTGCCGCTGGAAGGCTCCTCCGCTGACAAGCGGACGCTGGAACTCTACCGCGATCATCAGGAGGCGTGGCGCACCAACACGGCGGACCCTCAACGCGCGTCGATCGGGACCATGGCGTTTGCGCAATGGGTCAAGGCTCTGCCCGGGCAGCCAGTCCTGGTCGGCTATCCGTTGTCACAAACCGCGTTGTGGCTGGACTATTATCTGCGCCGTTTCACCCCGCATGGCGTTTATCGTGGTCCTTATGTCATTGACCCGATCTTTTTCGGTCCTGGCCTCGATCTGCCTTCTCTCATCATGGGAATGACGGGCCGTCACTACCGCGAGACGCCGGAGCAGATGCTGCCGTCAGAGTGGTTTGGTGGTCTTGTCGAAACCCACAAGGCCAAGGCCGATGCCTTCCGCAACGCTGAATTGCTGTGCTCGCTTCTCAAGCTGCGCAACGCGCGGACATAGCTCTTCGTTTCATCACGAAAGCTGATCGTGAGGATGTGCAATTCGCGCTGGCTGCGCTTTGTGTTCTCTTGATACGTCTGGTGCGCAATCGGGAGGGCCGCAATGTCTGAAGTGATTATCCGCAAGGCGGAAGGCCGTGACGAAGCCCGCTGGCGAGCGCTATGGGCGGGCTATATCGCTTTTTATCGCGCGAGCGTTCCCGAAGAGGTGACAGCACAGACGTGGCGGCGCATCCTCGACCCCGACAGCCTGATCCATGCCCTGGTCGCGGAGAAGGATGGCGTCGTCATTGGCATTTGCAACTATCTCTTCCACGACTCGACCTGGAGCACGCAGCCCATCTGCTATCTGCAGGATCTCTTCGTCGACCCCATGACGCGCGGTGGCGGCGCGGCGAAAAAGCTGATCCTGGCGTGCGAGGACGAAGCGAAGGCCAAGGGTGCCTTCCGCCTGTACTGGCAGACACAGGAATACAACGCCCCGGCGCGCTCACTTTACGATACGATCACGCCCCGCTCGTCCTTCATCGTCTATCGCAAGAACATCTGAGAGGGTGTCATGAAGCTCGTCATCGGCAACAAGAACTATTCGTCCTGGTCGCTGCGGCCTTGGATCGCCATGAAGCAGATCGGTCTCGATTTCGAGGAGGTCATAATCCCCATGGCCATGCAAGGCACGAAGGCGGAGATGCTGAAACATGCTCCCACGGGATTGGTTCCGGTGCTGATCGATGGTGATGCCCTGGTGTTCGAAACCATTGCCATTCTTGAACATCTCAATGACCGCTTTCCCGATGCAGGCCTCTGGCCAAAGGATTTGGCGGCGCGCGCGCATGCCCGCTCGATTGCCGCCGAGATGCACGGCGGCTTCGCCGCGCTGCGCCGCGATTGTCCCATGAACATCCGGCGCCCCGTGAAGCCGCACATCGTCAGCCCGGAAGCCGCGAAGCATGCCGAGCGGATCGACACGCTGTGGACCGATGCACGTGCGCGTTTCGGCAAGGGTGGCCCCTTCCTCTTTGGCAATTTCACCAATGTCGATGCCATGTATGCGCCGGTGGTCAACCGCTTCCATGTCTATGATCTGCCACGCTCGAAAACGGCACAGGCCTACATGGATGCGATGATGGAGCTCCCGGCATGGAAGGAATGGGACATGGCATCGAGGGCCGAAAGCTGGGTGATCCCGTCCAGTGAAGTGCCGTGATCGCAGCGCTTTCCTTCAACGCGATTCCGCTCCATAAAGTTGCGCAATAATATTTCGCGCTCCGGGAGCAAGCCTTGCCCGCCATCAAGTCCAAGATCGATGTCACGTCAGCCGAGTTCCGCGCCAACAAGGATGCCTGGGCGGCGCTGACGGCGGAGCTCCAGGAGCGCCGTGCCACCGCTGCGGCTGGCGGCAACGAGAAGGCGAGGGCGCGGCACACCGGACGCGGAAAGCTCCTCCCCAGGGAACGGGTGATGCGCCTGCTCGATCCCGGTTCGCCGTTTCTCGAGATCGGCAGCCTTGCGGCGTTTGGCATGTATGACGATGACATTCACGGCGCGGGCATGATCGCGGGCATCGGGCGTGTTGAAGGCCGCGAGGTGATGATCGTCTGCAACGACGCCACCATCAAGGGCGGCACCTACTATCCCATGACAGTGAAGAAGCATCTGCGTGCGCAAGAAATTGCGCGGGAGAACCGGCTGCCGTGTGTCTATCTCGTGGACTCGGGTGGCGCAAACCTGCCGCACCAGACCGAGGTCTTCCCGGACAAGGAGCATTTCGGCCGCATCTTCTACAATCAGG
>JANMFA010000235.1:0-2266 GCA_031377545.1 Hyphomicrobiales bacterium
CACCGGGCAGGACACACGCGGTAATGCGAACATCATCACCGCGATGGTGCCGCTGGCCAACATGTTTGGCTATATCAACAACCTGCGGTCGATGTCATCGGGACGGGCGAACTTCTCGATGTCGTTCGACCATTACGATGCAGTGCCGCAGAACATCTCGGAAGAGATTCAGAAGAAATACGCTTAAGCGGGATGGGCGGATCGCCCATCCTACCATCCCGTAAGATGGGCCGCGCGCCCGTCCCCCAGACGATATCAGGAGGCCATCATGGCAAAGGCAAAGTTTTAACGGAATAAACCGCATGTGAACATCGGGACCATTGGTCACGTGGACCATGGCAAGACGACGCTGACGGCGGCGATCACCAAGTATTTCGGCGAATTCAAGGCCTACGACCAGATCGACGGCGCGCCGGAAGAGCGGGCGCGGGGGATCACGATCTCCACCGCCCATGTGGAATACGAGACCGCGGCGCGTCACTACGCCCATGTCGACTGCCCCGGCCACGCCGACTATGTGAAAAACATGATCACCGGTGCCGCGCAGATGGACGGCGCGATCCTGGTCTGTGCGGCCTCGGACGGCCCGATGCCGCAGACGCGTGAGCATATCCTGCTCGGACGGCAAGTCGGCATCCCCTACATGGTGTGCTACATGAACAAGATCGACCTCGTCGATGACGAGGAGCTGGTCGAGCTGGTGGAGATGGAACTGCGCGAGCTGTTCTCGTCCTACGACTACCCCGGCGACGACATCCCGATCATCAAGGGTTCTGCCCATCAGGCCATGATCGGCGAGCGCAAGGACATCGGCGAGGACAGCATCCGCGCGCTTTTGAAGGCCGTGGACGAATACATCCCGACCCCGGCGCGGGCGATTGACCAGCCGTTCCTGATGCCGATCGAGGACGTGTTCTCGATCTCGGGCCGGGGCACGGTTGTCACGGGCCGGATCGAGCGTGGCGTGATCAACGTGGGCGACGAGGTCGAGATCGTCGGCATCCGCGACACCAAAAAGTCGATCTGCACCGGTGTGGAGATGTTCCGCAAGCTCTTGGACCGTGGCGAGGCGGGCGACAATGTCGGCATCCTCTTGCGCGGCATCGACCGCGAGGGCGTGGAGCGTGGCCAGGTTCTGTGCAAGCCGAAATCGGTGAACCCGCACACCAAGTTCGAGGCCGAGGCCTATATCCTGACCAAGGAAGAGGGTGGCCGTCACACGCCGTTCTTTGCCAACTATCGCCCGCAATTCTACTTCCGCACCACGGATGTGACCGGCACGGTGGAACTGCCCGCCGGCACCGAGATGGTGATGCCGGGCGACAACCTGAAGTTCAACGTGACCCTGATCGCGCCGATCGCGATGGAAGAAAAGCTGCGCTTTGCGATCCGCGAAGGCGGCCGCACCGTCGGCGCAGGCGTCGTCAGCAAAATCATCGCGTAATCGGGACAGTAGGATGGGCGAACGCGCCCATCCGTCGCCCATCCTACGAACCGAAGGCTAAAAGAAAATGGCAAGTCAAACGATCCGTATCCGGCTGAAAGCCTTTGATTACCGCGTGCTGGATGCCAGCACGCAGGAAATCGTCAACACGGCCAAGCGGACGGGGGCGCAAGTGCGCGGCCCGATCCCGCTGCCCAACAAGATCGAGAAGTTCACCGTTCTGCGTGGACCCCACATCGACAAGAAGTCGCGCGACCAGTGGGAAATCCGCACGCATAAGCGTCTTCTCGACATCGTCGACCCGACACCCCAGACAGTGGACGCGCTGATGAAGCTCGACCTGGCTGCCGGTGTCGACGTCGAAATCAAAGTTTAAGGGGGGCATGACCATGCGCTCTGGCGTAATCGCAAAGAAGCTGGGCATGACCCGGCTGTTCCTGGCAGACGGCAAGCAGGTTCCGGTAACGGTTCTGCAGCTGGACAGCCTTCAAGTCGTGGCCCAACGCACCGCTGACAAGGATGGCTATACCGCCGTCCAGTTGGGTGCCGGTGTGGCCAAGGCCAAACGTACCACCGCGGCACAGCGCGGCCACTTTGCCAAGGCGAATGTGGCGCCCAAGCGCAAGATCGCGGAATTCCGGGTGACCCCCGATTGCCTGATCGACGTGGGTGCGGAAATCACCGCCGACCACTATCTGGCCGGCCAGTTCGTGGATGTCGCGGGGACATCTTCGGGCAAGGGCTTTCAGGGCGCGATGAAGCGGCACAACTTTGGCGGCCTGCGGGCATCGCATGGTGTGTCGGTCAGCCACCGTTCGCACG
>JANMFA010000239.1:0-8927 GCA_031377545.1 Hyphomicrobiales bacterium
CGAATGAAATCCAGGATCTCGTGGATCAGGGGATGTTGCTCGAACTCCCCTGCAACGTCTTCCACGCGCTCTTTCAATGTCCCTTCGTTGGCGAAGAGGAGCCGGTAGGCGCGCCGCAATTCGTGGATCTGCTCGCGGGTGAACCCGCGGCGCTTCAGGCCAATGATGTTCAGTCCCGAAAGATGGGCAGCACGCTGCGCCGTGATCGCCATGCCGTAGGGAATGACGTCGTTGCCGATCCCGGTCATGGCACCAATAAAGGCATGATCACCGATGCGGACAAACTGGTGCACGGCAGAACCACCGCCGATGATCACATAGTCGCCGACCGTGCAATGGCCAGCCAGCAGCACGCCATTCGAGAAAATGACGCCATTGCCGAGCTTGCAATCGTGCGCGACATGCGAGTTCGCGAGGAAGGTGCACCTGTCACCGACGATGGTCGTCATCGCACCGCCTTCGGTCCCCGGATTCATGGTGACGCCCTCGCGGATCGTGCAATCCGCACCGATCACAAGCGTCGATTCCTCACCCTTGAACTTCAGATCCTGCGGTTCATGGCCAAGCGAAGCAAAGGGAAACACACGCGTGCGCGCTCCAATGGTCGTATGGCCGGCAACAGCGACGTGGCTGATCAGATTGACGCCGTCTGCCAGCGTCACGTGAGGGCCGACCGTGCAGAACGGGCCAATGGTGACGCCTTCTCCCAGTTTGGCAGCGGGATCGACAGCGGACAGGGGATGGATAGACGACAATGGACATCTCCCGATGCAATGCGGCGGGTAAGCCGACGGCACTCTTGCGTTGGATTATTCCGAAACGATCATCGCGCCAAGCTCGGCCTCGGCGCACAGCACACCGGCAACCTTGGCCTCGCCCCGGAACCACCACATGTTCTTGCGGCGGTTGATAAGGGTCATGTGATACTCCAGCACATCACCTGGCACCACTGGCTTGCGGAACTTGGCTTTGTCGACGGTCATGAAATAGACCATCTTGGCACGCTCGCCCGCCTGGCCGGAAACGAGCGCGGCGCAACCAGCGGCCTGCGCCATTCCTTCGAGGATCATGACGCCGGGCAAAATTGGCTGCCCCGGAAAATGCCCCTGAAACTGCGGCTCGTTGTAGGTGACGTTCTTGATGCCGATGCAGAAATCAGGGCTGCGGATCTCGATGATCTTGTCGACCAGAAGGAAGGGATAGCGATGCGGCAGCAGATGCATGATCCGCTGGATATCGATGGTCTCCAGCGTCTTTGGAGCGTCAGTCGTCGGCGCTGTCACATCAGTCATGGAGTTCCCTGCCCTTCGCTGCCTTCTGCCTTGCCGCCCGCGGACCGGCCCTTGATGAGACGATCAAGTGCGGCCATGTCGCGAAACAATTCCCTGATTGGCTTGGCGGGTGTGCCGCCCCAGCGCTCGCCGCGCGGAACATCGCGACCGACCGCTGATGTGGCTGCAATCTGTGCGCCCATGCCTACTGTCGCGTGGCCGATGACGCCGGCCTGTCCGCCGATGACCACGAAATCTTCCAGTTTGGAGCTCCCGGCAAGTGCCACCTGGGCCACAATCACGCAATGGCGACCAATCGTGACGTTGTGGCCAACCTGGACCATATTGTCGATCTTCGTGCCCTCGCCGATCACCGTGTCGCGGTTCATGCCCCGATCCACGCAGGTGCCCGCACCGATCTCGACATCGTCCTGGATGATGACTCGGCCGACCTGCGGCACTTTCAGATGCCCCTGCGGCGACATAGCGAAACCGAAGCCATCCTGCCCGATATTGCATCCCGCATGAATGATCACGCGGTTGCCGAGATGGGCGTGCATGATCGCGACGTTGGGACCAACCGCACTGTCACGCCCGATGGTGACGCCAGGCCCGATGACAACGTTCGCACAGATGATGGTGTTGGCGCCAATCTCAGCGCCGGGGCCAATCACCGCGCCGGGGTCCACGACAACACCCTGTTCAAGGCGCGCCAGCGGATGAATGAACGAGCCGGCCGAAATGCCGACGGCACCAAACAGCGATTGCGGACGCATGGATTGCGGAAAAAACGCCGCCGCGACCTTCGCAAACGAGCGATACGGCTCTTTCGCGACGAGAACCACGCTATCCGCCGCGACCTTGTCGGCGTGGCGCTGACCAACGATGCAGACACCAGCCCTGGTGGTGGCCGCCTGTCCGACATACTGGACGTTTTCCAGAAAGGTGACCTGATCCGGTCCGGCCATATCCAGCGGGCCGATGCCGGTGAACAGCCTGTCTCCATCGGTGCCGTCCGGAACGGACACACCTGCAATTTCAGCGATGCGGGAAAGGGGAAGCGCCTGAGGCGGAGGGTAGAAAGCACTCACGTCTGGGTTCCGCCTAAAAAGAAAGCCCGGCCTTTGGCCGGGCTTTCAGAATTGCCGTCAGGATCAGAAGCTGCCGCCACCCGAGAAGCGGAAGGCCTGCGTGCGGTCATACTTGCCCTTCGCAATCGGGAAGGAATAGTCGAAGCGGACAGGGCCGATCGGCGACTGCCAGAGAAGGCCAACACCAACGGAGGACCGAATTGCCTTCTCGTCCACGACAGTCATGCAATTGCCCTGTGTGAAATCGGGAGCGGCATTGGTTACCCTACATCCACCAATTGGTAAGCCATTTGTTCCATAGGTCTTGCCATTGATACTGTTGAAGGCCTTGTACCCGCCATAGTTAAACACGGTACCAGCATCCGCGAATACTGCGCCCCGCAGGCCAATTTCCTTGGGCAGACCAAAGATCGGGAACTGCAGTTCCGCTGTCGCACCGAAATACGTTGTTCCGCCCAGCGAGCCGGATTTGGGCTCATAGGCAATGTCACGTGCGCCAATACCACCAGGGGCAAAGCCGCGAACAAGGCTCGGACCCGGGTTGAAATGGTCAGTCAGGCGCAGCTTGTCACCGCCAAATGTCTGGATATGACCACCCTGGGCCTTGAGCAAGCCGACGACGTCATCCCAGACCGGATAGTAATAGCGTACTTCACCGGTCACGCGAATGAAGCGCGAATCACCACCGAGGCCCGCCACTTCCGGCTTCAATTCCGCGAGCCAGCCACTTGTCGGGTTCTTCTTGTCATCCAGAGAGTTGTAAACGAAGTTCAAGCCCACGAGTGACGTCAGTGTCGACCCTGCAGCTTCCTTCACTGCGAGAGAAGCCTCACCGTTGGTCAGGCAGTTGTCGAACACGGTTGGCACCGCTGGCGTAATGCCCGGGATGGCAAAGCTGCAATCGTTATACGGCTGCTTCACGCTGTTCGGGATCTTGATCGATGTCTGGTAGATCGAATAGCGGACGCCGATGCCAAATTCTTCCGTGATTGGCAGGCCAAATCGGATGGCACCGCCGGTCGTGCGGCTCTCGTAGCGGCTGGTCTTGGTGTTATCCGAATACTTCGTGAAGACATCAAAGCCCGCGGACATGCGGTAGCCCATGAAGTAGGGCTCGGTGAACGAGAATTCGACGCCCTTGGACTTCTGACCGGTCGAGACAGCCAGCTTGACGTACTGGCCACGACCCAGGAAGTTCTGCTCTGCGATCGAAGCTTCGCCCAGCACGCCGTCGGTTGTCGAATAGCCCGCACCAATCGAGAACTGGCCGGTTGGCTGGTCCTCGACGTCCACGTTCAGTACGATACGATCAGGAGACGAACCGGGCTCCTGCGTGATCTTCACGTTCTTGAAGTAGGACAGCGACTTGAGGCGACGCTCGGCGCGGTCAACCAGCGCCTTGTTGTAGGCATCGCCCTCACCCATATCGAATTCGCGACGGATCACGTAATCACGGGTACGCGTGTTGCCGCGCACATTGATGCGCTCGACATAGACGCGCGGACCTTCATCCGCCGTGTAACCCAGGTTGATCGTGCGGTTCGCATTGTCGCGGTCACCGCGCGGACGCACCTGAACGAAGGGCTGGCCGCGGCGCGAGGCATCCATGGTCATGCCTTCAACGGTCTTTTCGACCGCCTCGGCATTGTAAACCGAGCCCGGCGTTGTCAGAAGGCGGCCACGCAGCTGGCGCTCATCGACATTCGGAAGGCGGGAATCAACGGTCACACCGCCAACACGGTACTGCTCGCCCTCATCCACGACGATGGTGATGATGTAGCCCTTGCGCTCGGCGCTGAAGACCGCTTCGGACGAGACGATGCGAACATCCACATAACCGTTCTTGAGGTAGTGGCGGCGGATCGCGTCAATGTCGGTCGCGAGACGGTCCGGATCGTAAACGTCCGACGTCTTGAGGAAGCTGAGCAGATTCGATTCGGTCATCTGCATCAGGTTGCGCAGACGCCACGAACCGAAGGCACGGTTGCCCTCGAAATTGATGCTGTAAATGCCGGTCTTCGAGCCTTCGACGATGTTGAAGGTCACGTTGACACGGCCATTCTCGGCGGTCTCGGTTGAAACCGAAACCTGTGCGTCGCTGCGGCCGATGCGGCGGTAAATCTCGTTGATGCGCTGCACATCGCCATCAACCATGGCCTTGCTGTAGGCTCCACGCGATTTGGTCTGCAGTTCCGGGAAAAGCTGATCGGACTTGACCTTGCTGTTGCCCGAAAGGGTTACGCGGTTGACGACGGAATTCTCGACCACGCGCACAACGAGGCCACCACCGGCACGGGAAACCCGGACGTCCGAAAACATGCCGGAGTTGTACATGGCGCGAACGGCGCGGTCGATGCCTGCCTGGTCGAGCTTTTCACCCGTGAAATAGGAACGGACCGTATCTGCGTCCACGCGCTGATTGCCCTGGACCGATATGCTCTGGGCAAAGGCGGGGAGCGCCGCGATGACGACCATACCTGCCCCGAGGGCAAGACTGGAAAGGCGAGAAGCAAAGGTCATCTTCATCAATAAACTCGTCTGTCTGTCCATGATCCCAAACGGGAATCGATCCCAAGCACGCTAAGGTGCCTGATACCCCTCTGACGCTTCTAGCCAAGTTGCAGGCAGTTGCAACCGTGTTTGACTGAATACGTTTGAATTTCGTTATCCGTGGCGCTTGCGCAACGCTCCAAGTGACTCACAATGAGACGAAGTGCTTGATGTCGTTCCATGTTGCGAAGACCATGAGGGCGATCACAAGCACGAATCCGACGCGGTAACCCATCTCCTGCTTGCGTTCCGAGAGTGGTTTGCGGCGAATCCACTCATAGGCATAAAACATCAGGTGCCCGCCATCCAGCATGGGAATCGGGAACAGGTTCAGAAGGCCTATCGAGACCGACATCAGGGCGGTCAGGCTCAGCAGAGACTGAAACCCGCCCGCCTTTGTCACTTCCCCGGAGGCCTGGACGATTCGGGGCAATCCGCTGAGCTGATCAGGCGATTCCCGCCCAGTGATGAGCTTGCCGAGATACGATCCCGTCCGCTCCACGACATACCAGGTTTCGCGCACGCCATGTACCAGTCCGTCGATGGGGCCATAGCGTTCCGTGCGCAGGTGGGCCGGATCGCTGCTGCCAGTGAGGCCAAGGCGCCCGATGCGGGAAATGCCAAGGCTGCTCTTGATCTCCATCAGTTCAGGTGTTGCACTGATGGGCGCTTCCTTGCCATCGCGCATCACGACAATGGCCAGCCTCACATCCGGACTGGCATTGACCAGGCGCTGCAAGGCCTCGAACGAGGCAATCTCCTGGCCGTTGATACGGATAACGCGGTCGCCCTTCTGGAAACCAGCCTTTTCGGCCACCGATCCTGGCAGCACGCTGCCAACGACAGGTTCCGCCGTAAAACGGCCATAGGTCATGGAAAGGCCGGCGAACAGAACGATGGAAAGGATGAAATTGGCCAGTGGACCGGCGAAAACGATGAAAGCGCGCTGGCCAACGGACTTGTGGGGAAAGGCGCTGCGCTTTTCTGCTTCACTCATGGCGTTTGCGGCATCAAAATCGGGTGTGCTCGCAACATTGAGATCGCCCGCAAACTTGACGTATCCGCCCAGCGGAATGGCGGAAAACTTCCAGCGCGTGCCGTAGCGGTCCACAAAACCGAAAAGTTCCGGACCAAAACCGACGGAAAACGCGTTGACCTTCACGCCGCACCACCGGCCTGCCAGGAAATGCCCGAGCTCGTGGATGAACACGACAACGCAAAGCAGGAACAGGAACGGGACGGCATAGGACAGCACGGCCCAGAGATTGCCGCCCATGGCGGATAAAAAGTCCATCGACCCCTCGCAGACCAGACCGGCGTTCGCACATCGCCAGTCCGGATTGTACCAAGCTGTCGGTCTGACAGCCATTCATCTCTTCATGAGACGACGAATTTGACCAAATATGGTCAACGCAGGCTATGGCCAGCCCAGCAGCCCTTGCGGGACATCGGCAAGGCCACCGCGGAGAACGCCAAAAAAGGCCGCAAAAACCACCGCGAAGATAAAGCCATCGAGACGATCCATGAAGCCGCCGTGGCCAGGGATGAGACTGCCAGAGTCCTTGGCGTTGTAGCGACGCTTGATCGCCGATTCATAGAGATCTCCACATTGGGTGAGGATCGAAAAGGCGATCGACAGCGCAATATGCTGCCATTTCAGGGAAACGCCCAACACCACAATCATCAGGCACCCAAGAACAACACCACCAAACAGACCACCCGTGGCACCGGACCATGTCTTTTTTGGGCTGACGGCAGGCCAGAGTTTCGGTCCACCCAGAGCACGACCCGTAAAATACGCCAGAATGTCGGTGCCCCAGACCACGGCGAACAGCCAGAAGATGATGATCGCACCATTATAACCGGTACTGCGACACAACAGCATCGCGGCGCCCAGGGCACCGGCATAGATCGCGCCTGTCACAGCTGCCGATCGATGGGGCGCGCCCGCTGCAAACCACACGGCTGCCAGCAACAGGACTGCCGCAGCCAGCAAGAGAGGCGACAACCAGAATGCGCCCGCAGCTGCAGCCAGAACGACGGCCACGCTTGCGATGGTGGCCGGCAACGCTGCTTCCCCTTGCACAAGCCGCTGCCACTCAAACGCTACAGCGACGGCCGCACCCAGCCAGATCAGGGCAAAAAGCGGCCCGCCAACAATCGTGGCACCGATGGCGGCCGTTGCCATTACAACGGCGGAAAGAATGCGCTTGTTCAGTTCAGAAGGACCATCAGCCGGTTGTGGCGCGGCGCTCACGGCGCGCTACCGATGCCACCAAACCGGCGATGCCGGGAATGGAATACATTGATCGCTTCAGCCAGATGGGCCTTCTCGAAATCCGGCCAGAGCACGGGCAGAAAGACAAACTCGGCATAAGCCAGTTGCCACAGCAGAAAATTCGACAGCCGCTGTTCGCCCGACGTGCGGATCAGCAGATCGGGCTCGGGGATGCCGTCGGTCATCAGCAGACGCTCGACGGATTTCATATCGATGGTGGCAGGATCGAGCGCGCCCGATGCAGCCATTTCCGCGATGGCCTTGATCGCCGACGTGATTTCCTGCCGGGCACCGTAGTTGAACGCAATCACCAGGGTAAGACCGGAATTATCTCGCGTGACACTTTCAGCCTCCGCCAGAAGTCTCTGAATATCTTCCGAAACGCCCGTCTTTTCGCCAATGATCCTGACGCGCACGTTTTGCGCATGAAGATCGGCAAGGTCGTTGCGGATGAAGCGGCGCAGCAATCCCATCAGCTCTGCGATCTCGGCTGCCGGGCGCGACCAGTTCTCGGTCGAAAAACTGTAGATCGTCAGATACCGGACGCCCAGCTCAACGCTCGCCTTGACGGTCCGGCGCACGGCCTCCACACCGCGCCGATGCCCCTCGAACCGGGGGAGACCCCGCCGGGATGCCCACCGGCCGTTGCCGTCCATGATGATCGCGACATGCACAGGCGCAGACGCGCCTCCGCCACTTGCCGGAGCAACTTCTGTCTGAAGAATCGCGCTGCCCGGGCTCACATCAAACCTGCAAGATCTCTTTTTCTTTGGCTGCCAGCGCCTGATCGATCTCGGAGATGGTCTGGTCGGTCGCCTTCTGCACCTGATCGGACTGGCGCGCGACATCGTCCTCGCTGACGTGACCGTCCTTTTCGAGCTTTTTCAGGAGATCCATGCCATCACGGCGCACGTGGCGCGCTGCAATCCTGCCTTGCTCGGCGTATTTATGCGCGACCTTCACCATTTCCTGACGGCGCTGCTGGTTCATTTCAGGAACCCGCAGGCGGATCACCTGGCCTTCAGTGTTGGGCGTCATGCCGAGATCCGATTTGAGGATCGCCTTCTCGACAGCTGCCACCATGCTCCGGTCCCAGACCTGGATGGAGAGCAGCCGCGGCTCCGGCACGGACACTGTCGCCACCTGATTGAGTGGCATGGTGGCTCCATAAGCCTCGACCTCAACGGGATCGACGAGATTGGCCGAGGCGCGGCCAGTGCGCAGTGAAGCAAGATCATGCCTCAGTGCGGTGACCGCACCTGCCATGCGTCGCTTCAGGTCATTGATGTCGAATGACGCCGCCATGGCGGTTACTCCGTTGTGATACGCTGGACAGTTTCTACGCTGGCACCACGTGGGTTGCCTTGCCTTTGCCGGCAAGCACGCTGCTGATGGCGTCCCTGCCCTGAATCGAGAAGACAATTATCGGCAATGCATTCTCGCGGGCAAGGGCAAAGGCGGCTGTATCCATCACGCCGAGCTGCTTTTCAATCGCTTCATCGTGGGTCAGGCGCTCATAACGCGTTGCATCAGGAGTTTTTCTGGGATCGGCGGTGTAAACGCCATCGACATTGGTGGCCTTGAGCACCGCCGCGAAATCCAGCTCAGCCGCGCGCAGGGCCGCCGCAGTATCGGTTGTGAAGAAAGGCTGGCCTGTGCCACCGCCCAGAACGACGACGTAGCCTTCCGTCAGATAGCGGTCGGCATCGGGCTGATTGTAGCTGCGGCAGAGGCTCG